>JAYTYH010000639.1:0-1853 GCA_043742485.1 Rhizobacter sp. | reverse complement strand
CGCGTGCTCGCCACGGTGATGATCGGCACGGTGGCGTCGATCATGGCCTCGACGATCATCAACGTCGCGGTGCCCGACATGAGCCGCGTCTTCGGCCTCGGCCAGGAGCGCGCGCAGTGGCTGTCGGCCGGCTTCATGGGCGCGATGACGCTGTCGATGCTGACCACACCGTGGCTGCTCGAGCGCTACGGCTACCGCCACACCTACTCGGGCGCGGTGGCGCTGCTCATGGCCGGCGGCATCCTCGGCGGCATCGCGCCGGGGTTCGATCTGGTGCTGGCGATGCGCGTCGTCGAAGGCCTCGCCGCGGGCATCCTGCAGCCGATTCCGGCGATCATCATCCTGCATGCCTTCGGCAGCGGCGAGCGCGGCAAGGCGATGGGCATCTTCGGCTTCGGCGTGGTGCTGGCGCCGGCGATCGGGCCGAGCGTGGGCGGCATCCTCGTCGAGTGGTTCGGCTGGCGCTCGATCTTCTTCGTGGTGACGCCGTTCTGCATCTTCGCGCTGGCGATGGCGCAGCGCTACCTGCCCATCGGCGCGCCCGGCGGCGGCCCGGTCAGCCGCGCCGCCGGCCGGCTCGACGTCGTCGGCCTCGGCCTGATCGCCAGCGCCGTGCTGGCGCTGCTCAACGGCATGGTCCACCTCAATGGCGACAACGTCGAGCTCGGCCTCGCGCTCTGCGCCTGCGCCGCGGTGGCGACGGTCGGCTTCGTCTACCACCAGCGCCGCGGCGCCCGGCCGTTGATGGCGCTCGGCCTGTTCGAGCACCGCACCTTCGCGATGGGCGGCACCGTCGCCTTCATCTACGGCATGGCGCTGTTCGGCTCGACCTACCTCGTGCCGGTGTTCATGCAGGAGGCCCTGCACCTGCCGCCTTCGCAGGCCGGCGCGGTGCTGCTCCCGGCCGGCCTCGTGCTCGCGGTGACGATCCCGATCGCCGGCCGTCTCGCCGACCGCGTCGCCGTCGGCCGCATCGTCAGTGCCGGCCTGGCGCTGCTGGCGGCGTCGTTCTTCCTGATGGTCGGTGTCGGCACCGGTACGGCGCTGGCGATCATCACGCTCTGGGCCGTGGTCGGTCGGCTCGGCCTCGGCTTCATCCTGCCCTCGCTCAACCTCGGCTCGATGCACGGCGTGCCCGACACGCTGATCTCGCACGGCTCGAGCACGATCAACTTCCTGCGCCAGCTCGGCGGCGCGGTCGGCATCGGCCTGGTCGGAAACGTGCTCGAGTGGCGCCTGCGGGCCAGCCCGGCGCAGCCGCTCGCGGCGTATCACGAGACCTTCGCGCTCGTCGGCGCCATCACCGCCTGCGCGATCTTCGCGTCGTGGCGCATGGGCCCGCACGGCATGATCGGCAACCCCGCAACCTCCGCAAGCGCACGCCTCTCGTGAACCTCGGCATCGATTCCCTTCCTGACCGCTGCGACGTCCTCGTCGTCGGCGCTGGCCCGGCCGGCAGCGCCGCAGCCCAGCTGCTGGCGCGCGCCGGCCGCAGCGTCGTCGTCGTCGACCAGCAGGCCTTTCCGCGCGACAAGGTCTGCGGCGACGGCCTCATCCCCGATGCGCACCGGGCGCTGGCCCGGCTCGGCGTGCTCGCGCAGGTGATGGCCGAGGCGCGGTCGTCGACCACGCTGACGTGCATCGCGCCGCGCGGCGGCCGCATCGACGTGCCAAGCCGCCTCGCCGTGCTGCCGAGGAAGCGCCTCGACGAGATCGTCTGCCGTGCCGCCGTCTCGGCCGGCGCGCGCATGTTTGCGCCGGTGCGTTTCGTGGCGCCGATCCGCGAAGGCGGCGGGGAAGGCCTCGTCGTGGGCGCGACGCTGAAGCATGGCGACGTCGTCCGCGAGGTCCGT
>JAYTYH010000638.1:0-2009 GCA_043742485.1 Rhizobacter sp. | reverse complement strand
GCGCAGCCGATGGCAACGACCTCTTCGTCGTCGTCAACGCCGGCTGCAAGGACGCCGACATCCGCCTGCTCATCACCCACATCGGCCACCGCTGCACAGTGCAACCGTTGCCCGATCGCGCACTGCTTGCGCTGCAGGGCCCAAAGGCGGTGACCGCACTGTCGCGCCTGAACGAAGGCATCGCCGCATTGACCTTCATGACCGGCGCAAGCTTCAAACTCGTTGGCGCGGACTGCTACGTCACGCGCTCCGGCTATACCGGCGAGGACGGGTTCGAGATCTCGGTAGCGGCCGAGCATGCCGAGTTTCTGGCCCGCGCGCTGCTGGCCATGGCGGACGTGACGCCCGCCGGCCTGGGCGCGCGCGACACGCTGCGCCTGGAAGCCGGCCTGTGCCTCTACGGCCATGACATCGACGAGACGACCACGCCGATCGAAGCCGGCCTCAGCTGGGCGATCCAGAAGGTGCGCCGCATCGGCGGTGCGCGCGCCGGCGGCTACCCCGGCGCCGCGGTGATCGACCGCCAGCTGGCCAGTGGCCCGGCGATCAAGCGCGTCGGCCTCGTCGGCCTCGAGCGCGTGCCGGTGCGTGAAGGCGCGCCCATCGTCGACGCGCAGGGCCACAAGCTCGGCCGTGTGACCAGCGGCACGCTGTCGCCGTCATACGGCGAGCCGGTCGCGATGGCGTACCTCGCGGTCAACCACACATTGCCGCATCACGAGGTGTATGCCGAGGTGCGAGGCAAGCGCCAGCCGATGCGCGTCAGCCCCATGCCTTTCGTCCCGCACCGTTACCACCGCGGCTAAGCGCCTCTTCAACCTCGACAACAGGAGCACCCCATGACGACCATGTACACCGAAGACCATGAGTGGATCAACATCGAAGACCACGAGGCCGCCACCGTCGGCATCACCCATCACGCGCAGGATGCGCTCGGCGACGTGGTCTTCGTCGACCTGCCTGCGGTCGGCACGACCTTCAAGAAGGGCGAAGTGGCCGGAGTCGTCGAATCGGTGAAGGCTGCGGCCGACCTGTTCATGCCGGTCACCGGCGAAGTCGTCGAGGTGAACGAGGCCTTGCGGGCTGACCCCTCGCTGGCCAATACCGACCCGCTCGGCAATGGCTGGTTCTTCAAGGTCCACGTCACCAACATGGGCGAGTTCGACCAGCTGATGGACGGCCCCGCCTACGACAAACTTCTCAAGAACACCTGAAGGTCTTCGATGCTGATGTCTGCCAACAAGCCGCTGCGCGAGCTCGAGAACGCCGACGAGTTCGTCGCCCGCCATGTGGGTATCGCGCCTGACGATGAGCGTCACATGCTGTCGGTGATCGGCGCCGCCTCGCGACGCGCGCTGATCGAGGCGATCGTGCCGCGCTCGATCGCCCGCGGTGCGCCGATGGCCTTGCCCGAGCCGCTCACAGAGGCGCAGGCGCTGGTCGAACTCAAGGGCATTGCCGGGCAGAACCGGCTGCTCAAGAGCTTCATCGGCCAGGGCTATCACGGCACACACACCCCTGGCGTCATCCTGCGCAACGTCCTCGAGAATCCGGCCTGGTACACCGCGTACACGCCGTACCAGGCCGAGATCTCGCAAGGCCGCATGGAAGCGCTGGTGAACTTCCAGACCATGGTCTGCGACCTGACCGGCATGGCGATCGCCGGCGCCTCGATGCTCGACGAAGCCACGGCCGCCGCCGAGGCGATGACGCTCGCGATGCGCATGGGCAAGAGCAAGTCCACCACCTTCTTCGTCGCAGACGACGTGCTGCCGCAGACGCTGGAGGTCGTGCGCACGCGCGCGGCACCGCTGGGCATCACCGTGGCCACCGGACCGGCCGACGCGGCGGGCGAGGCCGATGCCTTCGCCGCCCTGTTCCAGTATCCCGGAGTCGATGGCGTGGTGCGAGACCTCGCGCCACTGATCAACGCCGTTCACGCCAACAGCGGCCTTGCCATCGTCGCCGCCGACCTGCTGTCGCTGACGCTGCTCATCTCGCCCGGCGAA
>JAYTYH010000637.1:0-5618 GCA_043742485.1 Rhizobacter sp. | reverse complement strand
CTCGACCGGGCCCGCCTCTCCCACATCGCCGACGCCCGCGTCGCCGACCTCGCCCACGGCCAGCAGCGCCAGCTCGAGATCGGCATGGCGCTGGCCGGGGCACCTCGCCTCATCCTCTTCGACGAGCCGGCCGCCGGACTCTCGCCCGCCGAGCGCCGAGAGCTCGTCACGCTGCTGCGCTCGCTGCCGCCGCACATGAGCTTCGTGCTGATCGAGCACGACCTCGACATCGCGCTGCGCGTCGTCGATCGGGTGACCGTGATGCACAACGGCAAGGTCCTGCGCACCGGCAGCCCCGATGAGATCGAGAACGACGCTCAGGTGCAGGCGATCTACATGGGGAGCAAGCACTGATGGCCTGGTTTCGCGGCCACGTGCGCGACGACTCGGCCGACTCCGGCCCGGTGCTCGTCGTCGAAGGGCTGGACGTCTACTACGGCGGCGCCCACGCGCTGCAGGGCGTGAGCCTGGTGCTCGAGCGCGGCGTGCTCGGCATCGTCGGCCGCAACGGCATGGGCAAGACCACGCTCTGCAACGCCGTCACCGGCTTGGTGCCGGCGCGTGGCAGCGTCCGCCTGGCCGGCGAAGAGATCCTCGGCAAGGCGCCGAACGAAATCACGAAGCGCGGCATCGCCTACGTGCCGCAGGGCCGCCGCGTCTGGCCCTCGCTCTCGGTCGACGAAACGCTGCGCCTCGTCGCCACGGGCAAGCGCGAGGTCGACCGCATCTACGCCATGTTTCCGCGCCTTGCCGAGCGACGTGGTCACGGCGGCGGGCAGCTCTCGGGCGGCGAGCAGCAGATGCTGGCCATCGGCCGGGCGCTGCTGCTGAGACCCAAGCTGCTCGTCATGGACGAGCCGACCGAGGGCCTGGCGCCGGTGATCGTCGAGCAGGTCGCCCAGGCGCTCCGCGACCTCGCGGCCGAGGGCCGCATCTCGGTGCTGCTGATCGAGCAGAACCTCGGCGTCGCGATGTCGGTCGCCGACCGCATCGGCGTGATGGTCAACGGCCGCATCGCCCAGGAGATGCCCTCGGCGCAGCTCGCCGCCGACCGTGACCTGCAGGAGCGCCTGCTCGGCGTGCGCTCGGGCGGCCACGGCGCCGAGCCCGACGAGGCCGTGCCCGTCGCTGCAGGCATCGGCGACCGCGCACCGACGCAGGTCCTGACCGTGCGCCGCGCCTACGGCGATGGCGCGCCGTCGCTCGACGACCTCGCGCCCACCACCGTGCGCGGCTTCAACCGCTGGAACGCCGGCGGCACGGCCGGGCCGATGGCCGACATCGCGCGCAGTGCGCCGGTCGCGCCGGCCGTGCCGGCGTCGTCTGCCGCGCCGAAGCCGATGCCCGCCGCGACGCAGGTCTACGACTTCCCGGTCGCCGCGAGCAGCGTCCGCGCCGCCTACGTGGCCGGCACCTTCGACACCAAGGGTCGCGAGCTGTTCTTCCTGCGCCAGTGCCTGGAGCGGCTCGGCCTGCGCGTCGTCACCGTCGACCTCTCGACCTCGGGCAAGCCGTCGTCGGCCAGCGTCCATCCGCGCGAGGTGGCGCGCCATCACCCGCGCGGCGAATCGGCCGTCTTCAGCAGCGACCGCGGCGACGCCATGACCGCGATGGCGCTCGCCTTCGAAGCCTTCGTGCTGACCCGGCGCGACCTCGGCGGCCTGATTTCCGCCGGCGGCTCGGGCGGCACCACGCTGGCCACGCAGGGCATGCGCGCGCTCGCCGTCGGCGTGCCCAAGGTGATGCTCTCGACGATGGCCAGCGGCGACACGCGCCCCTACGTCGGCCCCAGCGACATCTGCATGATGTATTCCGTCACCGACGTGCAGGGCATCAACCGCATCAGCGAGAAGGTGCTCGCCAACGCCGCCCACGCGCTCGCGGGAATGATCGCCCACCCGGCCGAGGAATCGGCTGCGACGAAACCGGCCGTCGGCCTGACGATGTTCGGAGTGACCACGACCTGCGTGCAGGCGGTCACGAAACGCCTCGAGAACGAAGTCGACTGCCTGGTCTTCCACGCCACCGGCGTCGGTGGCCAGTCGATGGAAAAGCTCGCCGACTCCGGCCTGCTCGCCGGTGTGATCGACGTCTCGACGACCGAGATCGCCGACGAGATCGGCGGCGGCGTGCTCTCGGCCGGGCCGACGCGACTCGACGTGTTCGCGCGCCGCGCCCTGCCCTACGTGGGTTCGTGCGGCGCCCTCGACATGGTCAATTTCGGCGCCTGGGACACGGTGCCCGAGCGCTTCAAGGGCCGCAAGCTCTATCGCCACAACCCGACCGTGACGTTGATGCGCACGACGGTGGCCGACTGCCAGGCGATCGGTGAATTCGTCGCCGCCAAGCTCAACGCCATGCAGGGGCCGGTGCGCTTCCTCATCCCCGAAGGCGGCGTCTCGTCGATCGACCGACCCGGCCAGCCCTTCCACGATCCCGAGGCGGATCGCGCCCTCTTCACCGCCATCGAGCAGAACTTCAAGCCGGCCATGAACAAAAAGTTGTTGCGGCTGCCGCTGCACCTCAACGACGAAGCCTTCGCCGACGCGCTCGTCGCTGCCTGGCACGAGATCTCGGCGCCGGCCCACGCCGCACGGCGGGCCTGAGATGACCGTGCCCCCCCGCTCTCTTCGTTCGCTGCCCCCCGAGGGGGTGTGCCAGTACCTTCGGGCGGCCGTGCGGTACTGACATGGCGCGCATTGCACGTTCCGAGTTGCTGGCGCGCTTGCGCGCCAAGATTGCGGCCGGCCGGCCGATCATCGGCGGCGGCGCCGGCACCGGCCTGTCGGCACGCTGCGAAGAAGCCGGCGGCATCGACCTCATCGTCATCTACAACTCGGGCCGCTACCGCATGGCCGGCCGCGGCTCGCTCGCCGGCCTGCTCGCCTACGGCAACGCCAACGAGATCGTCTGCGAGATGGCGCGCGAGGTACTGCCGGTCGTCAGGCACACGCCCGTGCTGGCAGGCGTCAACGGCACCGACCCGTTCATGATCGAAGGCGAGTTCCTGGAGCGCTTGATCCGGCTCGGCTTCTCCGGCGTGCAGAACTTCCCGACCGTGGGTCTCATCGACGGTACCTTTCGCGCCAACCTCGAAGAGACCGGCATGGGCTACGCACTCGAGGTCGAGATGATCGCGCGCGCCCATGCGCTCGACCTGTTGACCACGCCCTACGTGTTCAGCGAAGACGATGCCCGCGCCATGACCCGTGCCGGCGCCGACATCGTCGTCTGCCACCTCGGCCTGACGACCGGTGGCGGCATCGGCGCCCGCACCGCGCTGACGCTCGCCGACTGCACCGGGCGCGTCAATGCCTGGTCGGCTGCCGCCCGCGCCGTCCGGTCCGACGTGATCGTGCTCTGCCACGGCGGCCCCATCGCCACACCCGAAGACGCACAGCATGTGCTCGACCGCTGCCCCGGCTGCGACGGCTTCTACGGCGCCAGCTCGATGGAGCGCCTGCCCGTCGAGACCGCGCTCACCGAGACCACGCGGCGCTTCGTCGCGATGACCCGACACGACAAGAACGAGCTCCACGGAGACACCCCATGACCGGCACTCAATTCGGCAGCTTCATCCTCGGCCTCATCGTCGTCGCGATCGTCGTCGCGATCGCGATCTGGCTGCTGCACTGGCTCTACCTGCGAAGCTCGAAGGAACGCGCCTTCGTGCGCACCGGCCTCGGCGGCCAGAAGGTGGTGCTCGACGGCGGCGCCTTCGTGCTGCCGATCGTGCACGACGTGATCCCCGTCAACATGAACACGCTCCGCCTCGAGGTCAGCCGCGGCCGCGACAAGGCGCTGATCACCAAAGACCGCATGCGCGTCGACGTGATCGCCGAGTTCTACGTGCGCGTCGCCGCCAATCCGGATTCGGTGGCCAACGCGGCGCAGACGCTCGGCCTGCGCACCATGGCGCCCGACCAGCTGAGGGAGCTCGTCGAAGGCAAGTTCGTCGATGCGCTGCGCACCGCCGCGGCCGAGATGACGATGGTCGAGCTGCACGAAAAGCGCGGTGCCTACATCCGCCGCGTGCGCGAGTCGGTGGCAGAAGACCTGACCAAGAACGGCCTCGAACTCGAAGCCGCGTCGCTGACCCAGCTCGACCAGTCGGGCATGGAGTTCTTCAACCCGAGCAATGCCTTCGATGCCGAGGGCCTGACGCGTCTCACCGAGCAGATCGAGCACCGCAAGAAGCAGAGGAACGACGTCGAGCAGGACACGCTGATCGCCATCCGCAACAAGAACCTCGAGGCGGAGAAGCTCTCGCTCGAGATCGACCGCGAGGGCGAATATGCACGGCTGAATCAGCAGCGCGAGGTCGAGATCGCGCGGGCGCGGCAGCGCTCCGAGGTGGCCACCGAGCAGGCCCAGCGCCAGCAGGCCTCCGAAGGCGCGCAGATCACCGCCAAGCAGACCATCGACGCAGCGCGCATCCGCTCCGAGCAGACGATCGAGCAGGAACGCATCGGCAAGGAGCGCACGATCCAGGGCGCCGAGATCGAGCGCCGCATGACGATGGAGCTGGCCGAGCAGAAGCGCGCCATCGCCATCGCCCGCGAGAGCAAGGCGCAGAGCGAGGCCCAGGCCGAAGCCGAGGTCGCCCGCGCCCTCGCCATTTCTGCCGAGGAGAAGGTGTTCACGGCGCGCGAGGTCGAGATGGCCGAACGCAAGAAGACGATCGACCTCATCGGCGCCGCCTTGATCGCAGAGCGCGACGCGCTGCGGCTCACCTCGGCGGCGCAGGCCGAGAAGGCCGCCAGCGCCGACCGCGGCTTCGCGCTTCGGGCGCAGGCCGAGGCCGATGCCGACGCCGACAAGATCAAGTCGATGGCGATGCGGGTGCGCGCCGAGATCGAGGCCGAGGCGATGCGCCTGATGAACGAGGCCCACAACATGCTCACGCCCGAGGCACGCATGTCGGCGCTGCGCATGCGGCTGGTTGAGAAGGCCGAAGGGATCATCCGTGAATCGGTCAAGCCGATGGAGCGCATCGAGGGCATCAAGATCCTGCAGGTCGACGGCCTCGGCGGCTCGGGTGGCGGCGGTGGTCACAACGGCGACGGCGGCCACAACGGCGGCGGCAACTTCTCCGACAACATCGTCAACTCCGCACTGCGCTTCCGGGCCCAGGCGCCACTGGTCGACCAGCTGCTGCGCGAGATCGGCGTCGAGGGTGGCGACATCCAGCGCCTGGTCGGCAGCGTCAGCGGCGCCCAGGCCGCGCTGCCACCGGCGCCGGCCGCCACCGCAAAGAAGGACTAGGCGATGGTTCAGGTCTATGCGTCGAGCGTGATCGACGCCAGCGCCGACACGGTGTGGGGGCGCGTGCGCGACTTCAATGGCTTGCCGCAGTGGCACCCGGCGATCGCCGACAGCCGGATCGAGAACGGCCAGCCGAGCGACCGCGTCGGCTGTGTCCGCCACTTCCACCAGAAAGACGGCGGCATGATCCGCGAGCAGCTGCTGGCCCTCTCCGACTACGAGTACAGCTGCACCTATTCGATCCTCGAAAGCCCGATGGGCGTGAGCGACTACACGGCGACGCTCAAGCTCACGCCGGTGACCGACGGCGCCCGTTGCTTCGCCGAATGGAGCGCCGAGTTCGAGTGCGAGCC
>JAYTYH010000636.1:0-3485 GCA_043742485.1 Rhizobacter sp. | reverse complement strand
CCATGGACTGCCTTTACCTCGAAGGGCTCGAGGTGCCATGCCGGGTCGGTTGCAGCGATCCCGAGCGCGCCACGCCGCAGTCGCTGCGCGTCGGGGTCGAGCTCTTCTGCCCCTCCCTGCGCGAAGCCGGTGTCGCCGATGACCTCGAGAAGACGGTCGACTACCGGCTCGCCTACGAAATGATCGACGCCGTCCAGGGCCGCGAATATCTCCTCATCGAGCGTGTCGCCGAGGTGTTGGCCGAGGTCGCCTTGCGCAACCCGCTGGTCGATCACGTCACCATCAGCGTCCGCAAGCGGCCGCCCGTGCAGGGCCTCGAATGGGCGGGAGTGCGCATCACGCGACGGCGCAGCGCGTGAAGGTCGTGAGCAACACGGCCGTCTCGCTCGACGGCCGCATCAACACCCGGGAGAAGCGCTTCACCTTCTTCGGCAGCGCCCGCGACCACGCCCGCATGAGCCGGCTGCGCAGCGAGGCCGACGCGGTGCTCGTCGGCGGTGCCACCTTCCGCAACTGGCCCCATGCCGCCTTGCCCGACGACGCCGATCGTGGCGGCGCCACGACACGGCCATGGAACGTCGTCGTGACGCGCTCGCTCGAGGTGCCGCTCGACTCCGGCTTTGTCACCGAGCCGCGCGTCCGGCCCTTGTTCCTGACCCGCGCCGCGTCGGTGCCGCCCGAGTTCGCGGCCGAGTTCGAAGGCTGGGCTGGCGAAGGCGATCTGCCGGTGGCGTGGATGCTCGATCGCCTGGCCGAGCGCGGCATCGAACGCTTGTTGATCGAGGCGGGCGGCGACCTGCTGTTCCAGTTCCTCGCTGCCGACGCGATCGACGAAATGCACGTCACGCTCTGCCCGCTCGTCGTCGGCGGCCCGGCGCCTTCGCTGGCCGATGGTTCTGGGTTCGACCGCGCGCATCTCCGTCGACTGACGCTGCTCGGTTGCGAGGTCGCGGGCAACGAAATCTTCCTGCACTACCGCAATCGACGCAACCTCCGTGAAGGCGACGCATGACGATCTCGATTCGCCGCGCCCGGCCCGACGATGCCAGCGCCATCGCGCACATGATGGCCGACCCGGCCGTCTTCCCGTCGCTGATGCAGATGCCCTACGTGAACGAGGAGGCGCAGCGCAACCGCCTCGTCGATGCACAGGCGCCGGGCAAGATCGATCTCTCGCTGGTGGCCGAGCGCGGCGGCGGGATCGTCGGCTCGGCGGGCCTGCACCCGACCGGCCCGGCCGTCCGGCGCCGTCACGTGATGATGCTCGGCATCTCGGTGCTGCCGAGCGCTCAGGGCCAGGGCGTCGGTTCGGCGCTGATGCAGGCGCTTTGCGACTATGCCGACCGCTGGATGGGCGTGCACCGCATCGAGCTCACGGTCTTCGCCGACAACGAAGGCGCGATCGGCCTCTATCGCAAGTTCGGCTTCGAGACCGAAGGGCGGCATCGCGGTTATGCGCTGCGCGATGGCCGCTTCGCCGACGCCCTGACGATGGCACGCCTGCATCCGGCGCCGCCCACGATCGGGCCGGTGGCATGACGGGCTGGCGCGGTGCCGCCGTGGCCGTGCTCGCGGCGGCGGCATCGCTGGCCGCGTCGGCGCAGGAGCACGTCTCGTTTCCGAGCCTCGACGGTGCCGGCAACGCGCCGGTCGTGCTCACCGGCTTCTTCTTCGCGGCGCCGGCCGCGTCGGCATCGGCGCCGGCACCGGTGGTGGCGCTGTTCCACGGCTGCAGCGGCCCGTACGACCGCACCGGGGCGCTTGGCGCACGGATGCGCGACTACGTGAGCCTGTTCAACGGCCTCGGCATGCACGCGCTGGTCGTCGATTCGCTGACGCCGCGCTACGAGAAGGAGATCTGCACGCAACGCATCGGCAAGCGGCGCATCACGCAAGCCAACCGCCGGCTCGACGCTCTCGGCGCCATCGCCTACCTTGCCGAACGCCGCGACGTCGACCCCGCGCACATCGGCCTCATCGGCTGGTCGAACGGTGGCAGCACCGTGCTGGCGGCTACCAACCTGCGCCATCGCGACGTCGCCGCCGCGCTCGTCAAGCCGGCTTTCGCGGTTGCCTTCTATCCTGGCTGCGAGTCGGACCTGAAGCGCGGCTACGAGCCCTCGGCGCCGCTGCTCGTGCTGGTTGGCCAGGCCGACGACTGGACGCCGGCCGCGCCGTGCCGGGCCATGGTGCGTGCATCGAGCGAGCCGAAGCCGGAGCTCGAAGGCTACGTCGGCGCTTACCACGGCTTCGACAGCGACGCTCCGGTACGCGTGCGCAAAGACGTGCCGAACGGCGCCGTGCCCGGGCAGGGCGTGCACGTCGGCGGCAATGCCGCAGTCCATCGCGAAAGCCGCGAACGCCTGCTCAGGTTCCTGCGCGAGCGCTGATCAGCGGGCCGCGGCCCAGAACACTGCGAACCAGCCGCGCTCGTCGGTCCAGCATCGTGGCGCCGCGAAGCCGGCTTCGACCAGCAAGCCGGCGAAGCCGTCGACCGTGTACTTGCACGAGTTCTCGGTGTGGATGCGCTCGCCGGCAGCGAAGTCGCGGCTGCCGCCGGGCCAGGCCACGCTCAGCGCCTGCCGTGCTTCGAGGTGCATCTCGATGCGCGATGCTTCGGCGTTGAAGAAGGCGACGTGGCGCCACTGGCGCGGCTCGAAGTCGCTGCCGATCAGCGCGTTGAGGTGGCGCAGCGCGTTCAGGTTGAAGGCAGCGGTGACGCCGAGCGCGTCGTCGTAGGCCGCTTCGAGCACGGCGTGCGGCTTGACCAGGTCGACGCCGATGAGCAGCCCGCCGCCCGTTGCCCTGGCATGCACACGGCCGAGAAAGGCGAGTGCTTCGTCGCGCGTGAAGTTGCCGATGCTCGAGCCGGGATAGAAGAACACCGGCCGCTCCGCGCCCATCACTTCGGGTGGCAGCTCGAGCGCGCTCGAAAAGTCCTGGCCGAGACCGGCGACGTCGAGCTGCGGGTGCTCGCGCTGGACCTGGCGCAAGGCGTCGTGCAGGAACTCGACCGAGATGTCGATGGCGACGTAGCGGGCCGGCTCGAGCAAAGGAAAGAGCGCGCTCGCCTTGGCGCAGTTGCCGGCGCCGAGATCGACGAGCGCCATGCCGGCACCGGTCTCGCCCGCAATCGCCGCACCTTGCTGCCGGAAGATCGCCGCTTCGGTCCGCGTCGGGTAGTACTCGGGCAGCTCGGTGATGGCCTCGAAGAGCTGCGAGCCCAGCCGGTCGTAGAAGAACTTCGGCGCCACGCTGGCCGGCCGCGCCACAAGCGCATTGCAAGCCGCGGTTCGTTCGGCCGGCAGGTCGGCGAGCCAGGTCTGGATGAAGCGGGGCGATCGGATGTCGGGCATCGGGAGTTTCACTGTCGTCAGGGGAGTCGCGCCGTCGAATCGCACCTTACCTCGGCTTCGCCCAGAATGACGGCCATGCCCATCGATGAACGACAGCCGGCCCTGGCGATGACGCGTCGAGGAACGCTG
>JAYTYH010000635.1:0-2225 GCA_043742485.1 Rhizobacter sp. | reverse complement strand
GGCATCCACATGAACAGCGTCGACACCGGCTGGGTCACCGACGAGGATCCCGCTGAAATCGCCGCGCGGAAGATCGCCGAGCACCGCTTTCATCCCCCGCTCGACATTGTCGACGGGGCCGCGCGCATCGTCGATCCGATTATCGCCGGCTTCAACTCCGGGCAGCACGTCTGGGGACACTTCCTGAAGGACTACAAGCCCGCGCCGTGGTGATCGGTCTGGGCGGCGGCTAGGAGCCTGTAGCGCATAGCTGAGCGTTCTGCAGATCGCGAACACGCGAGCCGCGGCGCGGGGATGGCGGGCGCCTCGCTCCCTCGCATGGGACGGAGTGCTCCCACCACCGGTCTGCCCTGCGCCCCATGTGGCGCCGACGCTTGACTGGAACATCTTCCCGCTAGGTCGCTTCGACACCCCCATCCCCGCGCCGCTTGCTCGCGTTGGCGTCGCGGACCGGACTGAGCGCACGGCGGTCGATCCCGGATCGACGGATCGACATCGGCTGATCGATCGATTGAGCGAGTGAAGAGCTGTTGGCCGTCCTTTTGGGAGATCTCGACCTGGGCGGATCGGGCAGACGGTTTAGGAGTGTGTGGACGTAGATCGCCTTCGTCGGCCCAAACTTGCACGTTCAGGATCGACGCCATCGATCATTTCTGATCGAATGCGCCATGGCCAAGAGCTATCGCCCATGGGCGCCAGCGCAGTCGTTCCTGTTGCCGCCGTCGCCGATGGAATGGCTGCCGGAGGAGCATCTTGCGTATTTTGTGCTCGAGGTCGTCGAGGAATTGGTGATCGGCGAGATCGAGAGCGTCCTGCAGAGCAAGGACCACCGCGGCGAGCGCGCGTATCCACCTCGAATGATGGTCGCGTTGCTGCTGTACGCGTATTCGACCGGGACGTTCTCGTCGCGCAAGATCGCGCGGGAGACCTACGACGATGTCGCCTTCCGTGTGATCGCCTCAGGAGCGCACCCTCACTTCACGACGGTGAATCAGTTCAGACTCGAGCACCGCAACGCGCTTGCCGGGTTGTTCAAGCAGATTCTGGAGCTGTGCCAGAAGGCTGGTCTCGTCAAACTGGGCCACATCGCGATCGATGGCTCCAAGGTCAAGGCCAACGCCAGCAAGCACAAGGCGATGAGTCACGATCGGATGCAGTCCACCGACGAGAAGCTCACCAAAGAGATCGAGGCGCTGCTCGCGCACGCAGACGACGTCGACGCAGCCGAGGATGTGCTGCACGGCGTTGGAAAAGACATCGAAGATCTGCCGGCCGAGCTCCAACGTCGCGAGGGTCGGCGCGCAAAGATCCAGGAAGCAAGGGCGGCGCTCGAGCAAGAGGCCGCTGAAGCCCGGGCCGAAGAGTTGCGTGCCCAGGCCGATGCGCATCGCAAGACAGCTGCAGATCCAGACCTGCCAGAGCGCCAGCGACAGACTGCCGCGACCCTTGCCGAAAAGCGCGACGGGCAGGCCGACGAAATCGCGGACGAGCGGTTCGATTCGCCGCCCGACCGTGATGACGATCTGCCACGTCATCAGCCGCCGACAGAGACCAACGGCGAGCCGACTCCCGAGGCGCAACGCAATTTCACCGACTCCGATAGTCGGATCATGGTTCGCGACGGCGCCTTCGTGCAGGCCTACAACGTCCAGATCGCCGTCGACGACGCGCACCAGATCATCGTCGCCGAGGCCGTTAGCAACCAGGCTCCCGACGCCGAGCATTTAGCGCCGATGTTGACGCGGGTCGCAGAGAACTGCGGTGCGGTACCAGACCACTTCACTCTCGACGCAGGCTATTGCTCTGAGACCAACATCCGTGCGGTTGAGCATTTCGGCTCCGAGCCGTTCATCGCCGTCAATCGTCAACGACGTGGCTCCGAGGCCGCCCTAACACTTTTGTCGCCGGTGCGTGAAGCGATGCGTGCGCTGCTCGTAACACCACGTGGTAGGCAGATCTACTCGCGTCGGAAGTGCACGGTCGAGCCCGTGTTCGGGCAGATCTTTGCTGCGCGCGGGTTCCGACAGTTCCTTCTGCGCGGCCTACGGAAAGTCCGGTTCGAATGGACCTTCCTGTCGCTGACACACAATCTGCTCAAGCTGTTCCGGGCGCGGCACCGTCAGCTCGGCCAAGCCGAAGCTGCCACGGCGGAGTGACCGCGGGACCGGCGTGCGCCGTCGGTCGCCGCGCGGTAGCCGCAGGACCAACGCCCTACACACTCCTAG
>JAYTYH010000634.1:0-2978 GCA_043742485.1 Rhizobacter sp. | reverse complement strand
TTTCGCGTCTCCTTGAGCGCGAACTTTTAAGCGCAGGGACGCAAGCCGGTCGCTCAGCAGAAGCGACCGCGCCTAGCAACCTATTGACCGTCGACAGCTAGACGGCGGCGCCGGCGCCGGCCGCCCGAGCCTTGTCCGACCCGGGCTCCTGATCAGGCAGGAAGCCGCCCGACTGGTGCTTCCACAGCAGCGCGTAGTGGCCGCCGAGCGCGAGCAGCTCGTCGTGCCTGCCCTGCTCGACGATGCGGCCCTTTTCGAGCACGACCAGCCTGTCCATGCGGGCGATGGTCGAAAGGCGGTGCGCGATCGCGATCACAGTCTTCTTCTGCATCAGCGTCGCGAGCTGCTCCTGGATCGCGAGCTCCACTTCGCTGTCGAGTGCCGACGTGGCCTCGTCGAGGATGAGGATGGGCGCGTCTTTCAGGATCACGCGGGCGAGTGCCACGCGCTGGCGTTGCCCGCCCGAGAGCTTGACGCCGCGCTCGCCGACGTGCGCCTCGTAGCCCTTGCGCTCCTTCCAGTCGACGAGATCGAGGATGAACTCGTGGGCCTGTGCCTGCTTCGCCGCCGCCTCGATCTCGGCCGGCGTCGAGCTCGGCCGGCCGTAGGCGATGTTCGCGGCGATCGATCGGTGCAGCAGCGACGTGTCCTGCGTGACCATGCCGATGGCAGCGCGCAGGCTCTCCTGCGTGGCGTGGCCGATGTCCTGGCCGTCGATGCGGATGGAGCCCTGCTCGACTTCGTGGAAGCGCAGCAGCAGGTTCACCAGCGTCGACTTGCCGGCGCCCGAGCGGCCGACCAGGCCGACGCGCTCCCCCGGGGCGATCACGAGGTCGAGGTCGTCGAGCACGCGCCGGCCGTCGGCACGGCCGTAGGTGAACGTGAGGTGCTCGATGCGGATCTCGCCGTGCGGCACTTCGAGCTCGCGGGCGCCCGGCTTGTCGACCAGCGTGTGCGGCACCGCGATCGTCTCCATGCCCTCCTGCACGATGCCGATGTTCTCGAAAATGCCCGTCACCTCCCAGCTGACCCAGCCCGAGACGTTGGCGATCTGCCAGGCCAGCGGCAGCGCCGTGGCGACGATGCCGGCGCCGATCACGCCCTGGCTCCACAACACGATGCCGATCGCCGAAGTGCACACCAGCAGCAGCGCGTTCATCACCGAGAGCGTGAACATGAAGCGGGTGATGAGCCGCATGTGCGCGGCGATGGCGCCGGTGTGCTGGTCGATGACCTCGCGCACGTAGGCGTCTTCGTCGCGGGCCCGCGCGAACAGCTTGACCGTGAGGATGTTGCTGTAACTGTCGACGACGCGGCCCATCACCAGCGAGCGCACCTCCGACGACGTCTTGGCGAGGTCGCGCATGCGCGGCACGAAGTAGGCGAGAAAGCCCACGTAGCCGGTCGACCACAGCGCCGTCGGCACCGCGAGGCGCCAGTCGGCATAGGCCATCAGCAGCAGCGCGCTGATGCCGTAGATGGCGATGTACCAGACGGCGCGGATGCTCGAGACCACGCACTCGCGCACGGCGTTGCCCGTTTGCATGACGCGGTTGGCGATGCGGCCGGCGAAGTCGTTCTGGAAGAACGGCCAGCTCTGCCGCACGACGTGCCAGTGGCTCTGCCAGCGGATCAGGCTGGTGGCGCCCGGCACCACCGCGTTGTTGCGGACGAGGCTGTCGGCGAGCAGCGCTGCCGGCCGGCCGATGAGCACCAGCAGCGCCATGCCGACGAGCGCTGGCAGTGCGTGCTCGAAGGCGGCCATGCGGTCGCTCGTCTGCATCAGGCCGACCAGCTTGCCGATGAAGACCGGGATCGCGGTGTCGATGAGCGCCACCGCGAGGCCGGTGGCGAACATTGCCGCGTAGAGGCTGCGCGTCTGCCTGACGAAATGCCAGTAGAACGCGAACAGGCCCTGCGGTGGCGGCGAGGTCGGCACCCGCGTGGGGCGAATGCGGCTTTCGAAGAAGCTGAACATGGGGAGGCGCGGCGCAAAGCGTCGCAGGCTAACCGAGCTCCGGCGACGTTGTCAGTTCGTCACAACCTTGTCGTGAAGCACCCGAAGACAGCGGCCGAGTCGGCGACACGATGATGTCGACTTGAAGCGGGCATGTGCGGCGCGTCGACGATCGTCTCGAAGCCCCTCACCAGACAGAACGCTACCGAAGTGCGAACGTCGAGCGCGGGCAGGGTGACCGGGTTCAGGTTCATGGGCTCGGCGCCCGCTTCGCTTTCGCTTTCGGCGTCGGCGTCGGCTTTGCCTTCGGCCGGGGTCTGGGCTTGGGCAGTGGCAGGGCGCGCGCCGTCACCAGGAACAGCTGGCGGAGGAGGTCCCGGTCCTCGGTCTCCTCGTCGATCCGGAAGTAAAGCTTTGCACCGGGATACGGCGGGTGTTCGGACACCTTGCCGAGAAGGCTTCTTCCATCGTCGGTCGGCTTGACGTAGAGCTGGTTGCCGCAGGCGAAGGCGACCACCTTGCCGTGCAGGTAGAACGCGTACTCGCCGAACATCCGCTTGTACGACAACTCGTTGCCCCAGCCCGATTGCGCCTGGATGTGCTCGACGAAGCTTGCGTCGGTGGCCACGGTCAGGGCCCGATCTTCCGTTGCCTGGCCGCGAGGCCGGGCACGTGCCGGAGCGACCCGAGGCAGAGGGTCGTGTCCCGAGCGACGACCGGACGCGCGGTCGCAAGGCCGAAGCAAGCGGGTGACATGGTCACGCCACCTTGAAAGCGATGTGGAACGGGAAGGCCATCGCGCATGGAACGCCTTTGCACCGTGCAGGCTTGAAACTGGACAGGAGAACGATGTCCGAGACGACTTTCGTGATCTCCGGGTCGGGCGACTTGAACACCGCCATGGCTACCGGGTTTCCGTCTGCGCCGATCTCGACTTCTGCGGAGAAATCGCCGTCGCCGCGCTTGAAGACGTCGACGCACTGCACGCAATCGGCGCTCTCGAAGGGGGCGAGGACGGTGA
>JAYTYH010000633.1:0-1944 GCA_043742485.1 Rhizobacter sp. | reverse complement strand
CCTGCCGGCGATCGAGATCCTCGAGCGCCGCAACCGAAAGAACGCCGAATGAACGATGCCTCCGCCCCGCGCGCCACCAAGATCGTCGCGACGCTGGGGCCCGCGTCGAGCTCGCCGGAGGTGCTCGAGCGCCTGATCCGCGCCGGCGTCGATGTCGTCCGCCTCAACTTCTCGCACGGCACGGCGCAGGACCACATCGACCGCGCCACCCTCGTTCGCGAGGTCGCGAAGAAGGTCGGCAAGGAGGTCGCGATCATGGCCGACCTCCAGGGCCCGAAGATCCGTGTCGGCAAGATCGAAGGCGGCAAGACGATGCTGGTGGCCGGCGAGAAGCTGGTGCTCGACGCAGCCTGGACCGAGCTCGGCACGAGCGCCCGCGTCGGCCTCGACTACAAGGAGCTGCCGCGCGACGTGCGCCCCGGCGACACGCTGCTCCTCAACGACGGCCTGCTGCGCCTCACCGTCGACTCCGTGCGCGGCGAGGAAGTGCACACCACGGTCGTGGTCGGCGGCGAGCTCTCGAACAACAAGGGCATCAACAAGGCCGGCGGCGGCCTCACGGCGCCTGCGCTCACGGCCAAGGACATGGACGACATCAGAGTAGCGATGTCGTTCCAGTGCGAGTATCTGGCGGTGAGCTTTCCGAAGAACGCCACCGACATGGAGATGGCGCGCCAGCTCGCCAACGTCGCCGGCGAGCAATGGCGGCACAAGCCGCAACTCATCGCCAAGATCGAGCGCAGCGAGGCGATCCCGCAGCTCGAGGCGATCCTGAAGGCGTCGGACGGCATCATGGTGGCGCGCGGCGACCTCGCCGTCGAGGTCGGCAACGCGGCCGTGCCGGCGCTGCAGAAGCGAATGATCAAGATGGCGCGCGAGATGGACCGCATCACCATCACGGCGACGCAGATGATGGAGTCGATGATCGTCAACCCGGTGCCGACGCGCGCCGAGGTCAGCGACGTCGCCATCGCCGTGCTCGACGGCACCGACGCGGTGATGCTCTCGGCGGAGACGGCGGCCGGCCGCTACCCGGTCGAGACGATCGAGATCATGGCGACGATCTGCGTCGAGGCCGAGCGCGCCGAGGAAATCTCGCTCGACGCCAGCTTCACCAACAAGACCTTCGCCCGCATCGACCAGTCGATCGCGATGGCCGCGCTCTTCACCGCCTACCACCTCGGCTGCAAAGCGATCCTGGCGCTGACCGAGTCGGGCTCGACGGCGCTCTGGATGAGCCGCCACAAGATCCACGTGCCGATCTTCGGCCTGACCTCGCAGGTGCAGACGCAACGCCGCATGGCGATCTACCGCAACGTCCGGCCGATGCTGATGCCCAACTTTGCCGACCGCGACGAGGCCCTGAAAGAGGCCGAGCTGCTGCTGGTCCAGGGCGGCGTCCTCAAGCCCGGCGACACCTACGCGATCACCTGCGGCGAGCCGATGGGCTACCCCGGCGGCACCAACATGATGAAGGTCGGCCGGGTCGGTGGCTGAGCCTGCACCGGGACCGGCGAGTGCGACGCTCGGCGTCGACGACATCCGCGCCGCCGCGGCGCGCATCGCCGGCGAGGTCACGCGCACGCCGTGCCTGCCTTCGCGCACGCTGACGGAGCTGGCCGGCTGCGAGGTCTTCCTCAAGTTCGAGAACCTGCAGTTCACGGCCTCGTTCAAGGAGCGCGGCGCCCTCAACAAGATGGCGCAGCTGACGGCCGCCGAGCGCGCCTGCGGCGTCCTCGCAGTCTCGGCCGGCAACCATGCGCAGGCGGTCGCGTATCACGCCCAGCGCATGGGCATCGCCGCGACGATCGTGATGCCGCGCTTCGCACCCTCGGTCAAGGTCGAGCGCACCCGCGGTTTTGGCGCCGAGGTGGTGCTCGAAGGCGACACCTTCGAGGATGCGCGCAGCCGCGGGATCGCGCTGGCGCGGGAACGCGGCCTCGC
>JAYTYH010000632.1:0-6912 GCA_043742485.1 Rhizobacter sp. | reverse complement strand
GATGTAGCGCTTGACGCGTTTGTTGTCGTTATTGTCCTTCTCGCCGGGCAGCGAGCCGCGCTGCTTCTTCATCTTGTCCGCCGTCTGCCAGGTGCGGATGATGACCTCGCCGAGACGGCCCATAGCTTGGGAGTCCGACGACATCATCGACAGCGCGCCGAGGTCGTGCAGGATATCTTCCGCCGCGATGGTTTCCTTGCGTATGCGGCTTTCGGCAAACGACAGGTCTTCGGCGATGGACGGATCGAGGTGGTGGCACACCATCAGCATGTCGAGGTGCTCGTCGACGGTGTTGACGGTGTACGGCATCGTCGGGTTGGTCGACGAAGGCAGCACGTTGGCCAGGCCGGCGCACTTGATGATGTCGGGCGCGTGGCCGCCGCCCGCGCCTTCGGTGTGGAAGGTGGCGATGGCCCGGCCCTTGAAGGCGGCGATGGTGTCTTCGACGAAGCCCGACTCGTTGAGCGTGTCGGTGTGGATCGTGACCTGCACGTCGTGCGCGTCGGCGACCGTGAGGCAGCAGTCGATCGCAGCCGGCGTCGTGCCCCAGTCTTCGTGCAGCTTCAGGCCGTAGGCGCCGGCCTCGACCTGCTCTTCGAGCGCGCCCGGCAACGAGGCGTTGCCCTTGCCCTGGAAGCCCAGGTTCATCGGGAAGCTCTCGGCCGCCCTCAGCATCGAATGGATGTGCCACGGGCCCGGCGTGCAGGTGGTGGCGAAGGTGCCGGTGGCCGGGCCGGTGCCGCCGCCGAGCATCGTCGTCACGCCGCTCATCAGCGCCTCTTCGATCTGCTGCGGGCAGATGAAGTGGATGTGCGAATCGATGCCGCCGGCGGTAACGATCATGCCTTCGCCGGCGATGATTTCCGTGCCCGGGCCGATGACGATGTCGACGCCGGGCTGCACGTCGGGGTTGCCGGCCTTGCCGATCTTCGCGATCAGCCCGCCCTTGAGGCCGATGTCGGCCTTGACGATGCCCCAGTGGTCGACGATGAGCGCGTTCGTGATGACGGTGTCGGCCACTTCCGCGGCGAGCCGCTGGCTCTGGCCCATGCCGTCGCGGATGGTCTTGCCGCCGCCGAACTTCACTTCCTCGCCGTAGCCGCCGGCCTGGCAGGTGAAGTCCTTCTCGACCTCGATGAAGAGGGCTGTGTCGGCGAGGCGAACGCGATCGCCGACGGTCGGGCCGAACATCTCGGCATAGGCGCGGCGCGAAATCGTGGCCATGTCAGCGAAGCCTCTTCACAACTTGCCTTGTACGAGGCCGCGAAAGCCGTAGACGACGCGTTCGCCTGCGTAGGCGACGAGTTCCACCGTGCGCTGCTGACCCGGCTCGAAGCGGACCGCCGTGCCCGAGGCGATGTTCAGGCGCATGCCGCGGGCGCCGTCGCGATCGAAGCGCAGCGCCGCGTTGGTTTCCGCGAAGTGATAGTGCGAGCCGACCTGGATCGGCCGGTCGCCGCTGTT
Organism: Rhizobacter sp.; assembly: GCA_043742485.1. Taxonomy (GTDB): domain Bacteria; phylum Pseudomonadota; class Gammaproteobacteria; order Burkholderiales; family Burkholderiaceae_C; genus Schlegelella_A. Next base: position 5,448 of record JAYTYH010000632.1, on the reverse strand, counting down.
CTCGACGACGACGGTGAGCGTCGGGCGACCGTCGTTGAGCGTGAGGTCGGGGCCGTCGATGAGCATCTCACCGGGGATCATGGCGGAGATCCTTCGCTTCGCTCAGGATGACAAGACAGGATCATGGGATGGGCTGGTGCACGGTGACGAGCTTGGTGCCGTCGGGGAAGGTCGCCTCGACCTGGATGTCGGGGATCATTTCGGGCACGCCTTCCATCACGTCGGCACGCGCGAGCCAGGTCTTGCCTTCGCTCATCAAGGCCGCCACGGTCTTGCCGTCGCGCGCGCCCTCCATGATGGCGGCGCTGATGAAGGCGACGGCTTCGGGGTGATTGAGCTTGACGCCGCGGGCGCGCCGGCGCTCGGCAAGCAACGCCGCCGTGAAGATCAGCAGTTTGTCTTTTTCGCGCGGCGTCAGGTCCATCGGCGGGTCATCGGGAAGGGGGCGGTCGGAGGGGAATCGACGGGGTCGGCGAGTGCTGCAAGAGCGGTGCCAGCGTTGTCGAATGGCGCGGATCATACGAGCGCCGATGGCCTCCAGCGCGCCTGACCTCAGGTCCGCCAGACCCGGGGCGGGCAGGCGGCCATGGCCCAGGCCAGCGGCCGCCAGCCGGCCCAGATCTTCGTCAGCATCTGCATCACTGGCTCGACGCGATCGGCCAGCGCCCGGACGACGACGACGCCGCTCTGCGGCGAGGTCGCGCCGCTGCTTCGCGCCAGCGCGCTGCCGGTGCAGACCGCGCGGGCGCTGTCGAGCAAGCCCTCGCGGCGGTTTTCGTTCAACGGCGAGCCGGCGGCGAACCAGAGCGTCGCGAGGACGCGGTGGCCGGCCCAGCCGAGCGGCGAGTCGAGCAGGCGCGCGTCGGCAGCCGCGACTGCGCCGCGCTCGAGCCAGCGCCCCGGCAGCTCGATGCGGTGCGCGAACGAGCCGGCGACGAACGGTTGCCCGGAAGCCGGCAGGCCGAGCGCGGTTACGTCCCAGCCGATCATCTCTGCGCCGGGGCCGAGCTCGAAGCGCATCCGGTTCTCCGCGATGCAGCCGCTGTAGGCCAGCGTCTCGAGCGGCAGCCATTCGAAGCGGCCGCCGGCGCCGACCTTCACGCTCAGGTCCTGCTCGGCGACGGCGCCGAGGCTGCGGTAGAAGCGGGTCGCGCCGGGCGTCGTCAGCAACGCATGCGTGCCTTCTGCGAGATCGACATCGACGTGGAGGCTGTCGCCACCGACGAGGCCGCCAGGTGGGTGCACGAGCACGTTGTGGCAGGCGCCGCCTTCCGGATAGAAGCTGCGCAGGATGCGCAGCGGCCCATCGTGGCGATCGTGCACGACGGTGCGCGCCGCCTGCCGGCTGTAGCGAAGGGAAAGGGTGCCGCGCCAGGCCATCCGGCTGCCCGCGAAGTGGAAGGCGCGCGAGTGTAGCGGTGCCTCCTGGCACGCTGGCGCGGGGCGGCCGAGGGCGTGGTCAGGACATGTCGGCCGAGCCCGATCACGCGGGCTTCGGTTGACATGCGGCCCTCTTGCCGCCGCGGCGGCAATCACCGGGCTGCGATCCCTGCCCGCTCAGGCGCCTGCCAGTTTGCCGACGAGTTCCCGCAAGACCTCGCGCATCGCCTGAAAGCCGCGCGCGCTCGGCATCCAGTCGAGTGCCGGCGTTGACGTGCGCCAGGCCAGACCCATGGGCGCCGCCTCGAGCTCGATGTCGCCACCGGCGGCCTCTCTGAAGGCGCGCAGCGCCCGCTCCATGTGGTACCCGTGAGTGACGAGAACAATCCGCTTGATTCCTGCCGGGCGCAGCAACGCGACGGTGCGGCCGGCGTTCTCGCGGGTGTCGCGCGACTCTTCCTCGAGCCACTTGATCGGCCGGTGGAACTCCTCGGCCGCGATCCGGCCGGCGACGCGAGCTTCCGGCGAGGCGTCGGTCTGGGCCCAGCCGACGCCGCCGCTGAACGCCATCGGCGCGCCCGTCTGCGTCGCCAGCCAGACGCCGTAGCGCAACCGCTCCAGCGACGCGTCCTGCAGGCTGCTGACGCCGTACTCGGGCGCGAACGGCTCGGTGCCGGCGCCGAGGATGACGATGGCGATCGGCTTTTTCGCCAGCACCTCGGCGCGCAGCTCGCGCACGCGGTCGAAGCTGAGTGCAGCAGGGGGCCGCAGCAGCAGCTGCGAAAGGCCGCGCGCAGCGCCGGTGCAGGTCGAGAGCCAGAGCAGCGTGACGCTGACGAGGATGAGCAGCCAGCCCAGGCCGCGGCGCGACAGCAGCAGCCGCGCACCGACGAGCGTCAGCAAAAGGAAAGGTACCGGCGGCAGCAGGAGCGCGGTGATGTACGGCTTCCAGGTTTCGATTCCGAGCATCACGAAGAAACTGTTCACGAGACCTCCCTGCCGGTATGTGGCGGCGGCGATTGTGACGGAGCGAGGCTGCGTTGAGAGGTGCCGCGTCGCAGACTTCGCGTCTTCCCGCATGCTCCACGCCACTTCATTCCGTTCGCGTCTCCTTCGCCCGTCGAAGGCGAGGGCGCGCATGGCCTGGGCGCTGGCGGTGATGCTGCTTTGCGTGCAGACGCTCGGCGCCCTGCACCGCATCGCCCACGTCGATCCGCTGCGGCTGCAGGCGACCGCGAGCGCATCGGCTGCATCGAGCTCGTCGGCTGCCGCTGCCGCGTCACCGCGGTCCGGCAGCGGCTGGCTCGAAGCCCTGTTCGCGGGCCACGCCTTCAGCCGTGACTGCGACGCTTTCGATCAGCTCAGCCACGCCGACGCCGTCTTCGTCGCGGTGCTCGATCTCGCCCAGGCGCCACCGGCCCAGCCGCCGGTCGACGTCGCCCCGGCCTGGCAGATCGCTGCCCGGGTGCGGGGCTATTTCGCTCGCGGCCCTCCGCTCGCCGCCTGATCCGCGCCGAGCCGCCGCCAGGCGGCAAATGGTGCCCGCAGCGTTCGCGTCGAGGTCTTGCATCGGCGCCGCGGCGTGCGCTTGCCGAATCACGGCTCCCACCAGAAGCCCCCGATCGAGATCGTCATGCACTGCAATTCGAGGCCCGCCTGCGGCCGCTTCCGTTCGCGCTCGCCCTCATCGGCGCCAGCCACGTTTCATCGCTTCAGGCCCAGACCACGCTCGCGCCCGTGGTCGTCACCGGCAACCCGCTCGGCTCGACCGACGTGGCTCTGCCGGTCACCGTGCTCACCGGTGACGAGCTCGTGCTTCGGCGAGGCAGCTCGCTCGGCGAGACGCTCAAGGCCGAGCCCGGAGCCTCCTCGACCTACTTTGGCCCGAACGCCAACCGGCCGGTGATCCGCGGCCTCGACGGCGACCGTGTCCGCACCCTTAGCAATTCCGGCGCCTCGTTCGACGCCTCGAGCCTCAGCTTCGACCACGCCGTGCCGATCGATCCGCTCGTCGTCGAACGGATCGAGGTGCTGCGTGGCCCGGGGGCACTGCTCTACGGTGGCAGCGCCGTCGGCGGCGTCGTCAACGCCATCGACAACCGCGTCCCGAAGTACAGCCTGACCGGCGTCTCCGGTGCTGCCGAAATGCGGCACGGCGACGCCGAGACCGAACGCGGCGGCGCGGCGCTGGTGGAGGCCGGCAACGGCGGCTTCGCCTTCCACGCCGACGCCTTCGGCCGCAAGACCTCCGACCTCGTCGTGCCGCGCTACACACCTGTCGAGGTCGACGGCACCGTGCTCGATCCGACCCGGCGCATCCGAAACTCGGCGGCGCAGACCGAGGGCGGCTCGATCGGCGGCTCGGCCACCTTCAAGTCGGGCTACGCCGGCGCCGCCGTCGACACCTACGACAGCCGCTACGGCACCGTCGCCGAGGAAGGTGTCGTCATCCGCATGAAGCGTGACCACGTCGCCCTCTCGGGCGAAGTCCGCGACCTCGGCGACCTCGTCAAGACCGTGCGCGCGCAGGTCAACGACACGCGCTATCAGCACGAGGAGATCGACGGCACGGGCGCGATCGGCACCACCTTCAGGACGCGCGGCATCGATCTCCGCGTCGAGGCCGAGCACGCGCCGATCGGGCCGGTCAGGGGCCTGGTCGGGGTACAGGCCGAGAACTTCACCTTCTCCGCGCTCGGCGCCGAGGCCTTCGTGCCGACGACGGCCACGCACCGCCGCGCGCTCTTCCTCGTCGAGGAGATGGCGACGCCCGTGGGCACGCTGAACGCCGGCTTGCGCGTCGAGCACGTCGGCGTCTCGTCGGACGGCGACACCGACTCGGCCCAGCCCAAGTTCGGGCCCGCCGCCGAGCGCCGCTTCACGCTGCGCAGCGCCTCGATCGGTGACGTCTACAAGCTCACGACGGACTGGAGCCTGAGCGGCACCTTCAGCTCGACGGCACGGGCGCCGACCTCGTTCGAGCTCTTCGCCAATGGCCTCCATGCCGCGACCGGCGCCTACGAGCGCGGCGACAGCACGCTTGGCATCGAGCGCGGCAACAACGTCGACGTCGCATTGCAATGGAAGTCGGGCCACGACCACCTTCGTCTCGGCGCCTTCGCGGCGCGGTTCTCGCGCTTCATCTCGCTCGAGGCGAGCGGCGCCACGATCAGCCAGCCGGGTCATGGCGGCGGCGTCGCGAACTTTCCGGAATACGTGTTCAAGCCGGTGCGGGCCAGTCTGCGCGGCCTCGAGCTCGAGGGCAGCCACCGCCTCGTCGACCGCGGCTGGACGCTCGACGCCACGGCCAAGCTCGACGCCACCCGCGCCACCGATCTCGACAACGGCCAGCCGCTGCCACGGATCGCGCCGCTGCGCGCCCGCATCGGCCTCGAAGCCGGGCGCGGCGACTGGCGCGCCGGCATCGAGCTCGAGCACGCCGCGCGCCAGAGCCGCGTCCCGGCCGACGACGTCGCGACCGCCGGCTACGACATCGTCAACCTGTCGCTGAGCCGCCGCTTCTCGATGTTCGGTGCCGACGCCTTCTGGTTCGTCAAGGCCAACAACCTCGGCGACAAGCTCGCCTACAGCGCCTCGACGGTGGAGACGATCCGGGGCCTGGTGCCGTTGCCGGGCCGGGCCGTCAAGACCGGCATTCGCGTCTCGTTCTGACGCTGCCCGACAGAAGCGCTACGGCGCCAGCCGCTCGCGCAGCCAGCCGCCGGCTTCGCTCGCGCCGGCTTTGGCGGTCGCACCTTCGCCATCGGCCGCGCGCCGGTAGCGAAGGCGGTCGTGCAGGCGCGACTTGCGGCCCTGCCAGAACTCCCACAAGTCGGGCACGAGCCGATAGCCGCCCCAGTGCGGTGGCCGCGGCGGCTTGAGCATGAACCGGGCGCCGTAGCGCGCCGCGTTGCCGAGCAGCGTCGCGCGCGAGCCGATGACGCGGCTCTGCGGCGAGGCCCAGGCGCCGATGCGCGAATCGAGCGGGCGCGACGCGAAGTAGGCGTCGGACTCGGCGGCGTCGACCTTCTCGACGCGGCCCTCGATCCGGACCACGCGCTCGAGCTC
>JAYTYH010000631.1:0-7099 GCA_043742485.1 Rhizobacter sp. | reverse complement strand
TGCGCGCCGCCCACGCCGCCTTGCCGTGGCTGCTGATCTGGGACGACCACGAGGTCGCCAACGACTACGCCAACCTGCGCGGCTTCGACCTCGCCGTCGACATGCGGGCGCGCCGCAGCGCCGCCTACCAGGCCTACTGGGAACACATGCCGTTCCCGAAATCGGCGCGGCCGGTCGGCCCCGACATGCGCATCGTTGGCCGCACCGACTGGGGCTCGCTGGTCCGCATCCACCGCGTCGACGATCGCCAGTACCGCGACTTACAGGTCTGCCCGAAGCCGGGCCACGGCGGCTCCAACACCGTGAAGCTGGCCGACTGTCCCGAGCTGCTCGACCCGAAACGTTCGCTGCTCGGTGCCGAGCAGGAGCGCTGGCTCGCCGACGGCTGGGACCTGGCGCGGCCGTGGAACCTGCTCATGCAGCAATCGCTCATGTCGCGCTTTTCGTGGACCGACCCGGCGCAGGGCGCGACCTACTGGACCGACGCCTGGGACGGCTACGCGCCGTCGCGCACACGCCTGCTCGGCGCGGTCGCCGAGAAGAAGGTGCCCGGCCTCGTCGTTGTCGGTGGCGACGTCCACAGCAACTACGTCGCCGACCTCAAGGTCGACTACGACGATCCGAAGTCAGCCGTGATCGCGAGCGAGTTCTGCGGGACATCGATCACCAGCCTGTCGATGGCCCAGTCACGCGTCGACGCTGCCCTGCCGTTCAACCCGCACGTGCACTATGGCCGCTCGGATCAGCGCGGCTACGTGAGGTTCGAGATGACCCGCAAGGAGCTGCGCGCCAGCCTCGAGGTCGTCGACCGGCCGGCCGACCCCGCCAGCGGCATCACAACTGCCGCTCGCTTCGTGGTCGACCAGGCGCGGCCGGGGCCGGTCGCGGGCTGACGCAACCGACGCAGCCTAGAACAAGCCGGCTTCGTCGGCGGCGCCGAGCACCGCCTTCGAGAGATCGGCCATCTGCGCGTTGACGTCGCTGCTCGCCGGCGAGGTCGCCTTCGCCGTCCACACCAGGCGACCGTTCGCGACATCCGTGACGCGGCCGTTGGCCGAGTAGCCCGAAGTCACCTTGCCGCCGCCGATCGGCACATCGGCACCGAGGCCGATGCCGCCGCCCCGGCCGAAGCCGAAGCCGCCGATGCCGAGCGAGAAGCCGGGGCTGACGTCGCTCACCGCCACGGCCACCGTCATGACCAGCATCGCCTTGGCGCCCGCCTCCCGCGCCACCGGCAGCAGCTGCGCGTCGACCGGGCGGTCGGGTGCGATGGCCATTCCGGGCGGAACGAATACCGGCGTCGCGCCCCGGGCCGTGACCTCGCCGGCGAGCTGGTCCTGGCAGATCTGCCGGATCACGACCTCGAAAGCGTCGCACGCCACGAGAACACGGGCACCACGCAGGAAGTTGCCTTCGAGACCGGGGTCGCGCCATTGCGCGTCGAGTTGCGGCGAAGCGCAGCCTGCCAGGAGGCCGGCGGCGGCGACAGCGAAGGCGCACAGGCGCGCCGAGAAAGAGGCTGCAGTCATGGAGGTCCCCAGACGATCGAGCGGCGATCGCATCGGCGCATCGCGCGCACCGGTTTCAGCATAGGGGAAGCGCTGCGAGGCCTGTCGGCGCATCGGCCAAAAGCGAACAACGCCTACAGGGTTGTCGCGCCTCCGCCGGCCACCGGCACGGGCCGGGCGGGCCGGCCGACGGCCAAGAGACCGCCGCCCTACACTGCCGCTCCACAGGCAATCCAGACAACTCCGGATGAATTCGAGGACCCGGCGCATGGTCGCCATCGTCATCGGCGCCATGGTCGCGGGCGCGGCCCATGCCGCCGCCGAAACGCGGCCCTGGGCCGCCATCGTCGCCGCCGCCAAAGGCCAGACGGTCTACTGGAACGCCTGGGCCGGCGACGAGCGCACCAATGCCTTCATCGCCTGGGCCGGCGGCGAGGCGAAGAAGCGCTACGGCGTGACAGTCGTTCAGGTCAAGCTGAAGGACACCGCCGAAGCTGTCACCCGCGTCGTCGCCGAGAAGAGCGCCGGGCGGGACGCTGGCGGCAGCGTCGACCTGATCTGGATCAACGGGCCGAACTTCCTGGCCATGAAAAGCCAGGAGCTGCTCTTCGGCCCGATCGACCAGGCGCTGCCGAACTACGCTGCAGTCGACACCACGCACAAGCGCTCGAACGTCGTCGACTTCACCATCCCGGTCGACGGCCTCGCTGCACCGTGGCGGCTGGCCGAGTTCGTCTACGTCTACGACAGCGGCCGCTATCGCCTGGCCGACATGCCGAGTTCGGCGCAGGCCCTGCTCGCGTTCGCGAGCAAGCACCCGGGCCGCGTCACCCACCCGGCGGTGCGCAACTTCCTCGGCGCCACCTTCCTCAAGCAGTCGCTCTACGACCTCGTCGCCGAGCCATCGGTGCTGCAGCAGCCGGCCACCGACGCGAGCTTCGCTCCGGTGACGGCGCCGCTCTGGGCCTGGTACGACCAGCTGCGGCCCAAGCTCTGGCGTGAAGGCCGCGAGTTTCCGGAGAGCGGCCCGGCCCAGCGCCAGCTCATGAACGACGGCGCCATCGACATCCACATGGCCTTCGATCCGGCCGAAGCTGCGGTATCGATCGCCAACCAGACGCTGCCGCCCGGTGCCCGCATCTTCGTCATGGCCAGGGGCATGATCAGCAACACCAGCTTCGTCGCGATTCCGTACAACGCGGCCCACAAGGAAGGCGCCCTTGTCGTCGCCAATTTCCTGCTCGAACCAGCGACGCAGGCGCGGGCCCAGGACCCGGCCTGGGGCGGCAACCTGACGGTGCTCGACCTCGACAAGGTGCCGCCCGCCGAGCGGCCCCTGTTCGCCCCGAAGGCAGGCATGCCCGGCCTGCCGACCGCCGCCGAGCTCGGCACGACGCTGCTCGAGCCGCACCCGAGCTGGATGACACGCATCGTTGCCGAATGGGAGAAGCGCTATTCGCGTTGACGCAGCGGCTGCGCCGTGAAGGCGCTGCAGCCGTTGGCGCTGGCCCCCGCGCTGACGCTCGCCGTCTTCCTTCTTCCTATCGCGGCCGGACTCGCCGGCACGCTTCTGCCGGCGTTCGGCTACCTGCCGGCCATCGGCGGCCACGCGTTGTCGGTCGCTCCGTGGTCGACCCTCTGGCAGGAGCCCGGCATCGCGACGTCGATCCGGCTGAGCGTGCAGACCGGACTCGTCGCGACGCTGCTGTCGCTGGTATTCGCTGCAGCATTCGCGGCGGCGCTGAGCGATCACCCGATGTACCGAAAGGTCGGAAGCCTCGTCTCGCCGCTGCTGGCGACGCCGCACGTCGCCATCGCGATCGGGCTGGCCTTCCTCGTGGCCCCGAGCGGCTGGTGGCCTCGGCTGGTCTCGCCGTGGCTGACTGGCTGGGAGCGACCTCCCGACGGTCTCGTCACCGTGCGCGATCCCTTCGGCCTGTCGATGGCGCTCGGCCTGGCGCTGAAGGAAACGCCCTACCTGCTGTTGATGATCGGTGCCGCCTTTCAGCAAGTGCCGCACGCCGCCTTGCGCCGAGCCGGCGCCGCGCTAGGCTACCGGCCGGCCGCCGCCTGGTTCAAGCTCGTCTTCCCGCCGGTCTATGCGCAGTTGCGCTTGCCGGTCTATGCGGTGCTGGCGTTCTCGATGTCGAACGTCGAGGTCGGCCTGATCCTGGCGCCGGGCCAGCCGCCACCGCTGGCCATCGTCGCCGCCCGTGGCTTCGCCGACTACGACCTCGCCCGCTACTTCCCCGCCGCCGCCGCCGCCGTATTGCAAGGCGCGCTCGTCGTGCTGGCATTGCTCGCGTGGCGCGTCGGCGAGGCCTTCGTAGCTGCCGCCGGCAGGCGCTGGTGCGAACGCGGCGCGCGCGCCGGCGCTGTCGTTTCGTTTGCCGCCGCGGGCGCCGCCGCGGGTGCAGCCTGCCTCGTGATCGGCGCGCTGTCCCTGCTCGCCATGGCCGCCTGGTCGCTCGCGCAGAGCTGGCGCTTCCCCAAGATCCTGCCTTCGGCGTGGACGCTCGCCACCTGGCAACTGCAGGCGCCGCGCGCGGCCGAGGCCATGCTGACGACGTTGACGCTGGCGCTCGCCAGTGCCCTTGTCGCCACGGCGCTGACCATTGCCTGCCTCGAGCTCGAATCACGGCGCGGCCGGCGGCCGGCGCAACGCACGCTCGCGCTCGTCTACGTGCCGCTGCTGGTGCCGCAGATCGCCTTTCTCTACGGCTTCCAGGTGCTGCTCGTGCGCCTTGGCTGGGATGGCCGCTGGCCGGCGGTGCTGTGGGCCCATCTGATCTTCGTGCTGCCTTACGCTTTCCTCTCGCTGGCCGACCCGTGGCGCGCCCTCGATCCGCGCTACGCCCGCTCGGCGGCATCGCTCGGCGCATCGCCCCTGCGCGTGCTCTGGCGCGTGCGCCTGCCGATGCTGCTGAAGCCGGTGCTGCTCGCCTGGGCCATCGCCTGCGCTGTCAGCGTCGGTCTCTACCTGCCGACGCTGTTCGCCGGCGCCGGCCGTGTCGCGACGTTGACGACCGAAGCGGTCACCCTGTCGTCGGGCGCCGACCGCCGCATCCTGGGTGTCTTCACGGTGCTCCAGGCCGCCATCCCGTTGCTGGCCTACATCGCCGCGCTGGCCGTGCCGGCCGCGATCTACTCGCGCCGCAAGGGCATGGCATGACGGCGGCGGCGGATGCCGTCGCGGCGGCGACGGCTGCGCTCGGCCTGCACGATGTGAGCCTGGCGCTGCCGGGCCGCACCCTCATGCAGGGACTGACGCTCACCGTCGCGGCCGGCGAGATCGTCACGCTCATGGGCCCGAGCGGGGTCGGCAAGTCGAGCCTGCTGGCCTGGATCGGCGGCTTTCTCGCAACACCCTTCACGGCGAGCGGCGACGTGACGATCGGCACCCAGTCGCTCACCGCACTGCTGCCGCACCAACGCGCGGTCGGCATCCTGTTCCAGGACGATCTGCTCTTCCCCCATCTCTCGGTCGCTGGCAACCTGCTCTTCGGCCTGCCTGCCGAAGTGCGCGGTGCCGCGCAGCGCCGCCAGGAAGTCGAGCGGGCGCTGGCCGACGCCGACCTCGCCGGTTTCGCCGAGCGCGACCCGGCGACGCTTTCCGGCGGCCAGCGCGCCCGGGTCGCGCTGCTGCGAACGCTGCTGGCGCGGCCGCGCGCGTTGCTCCTCGACGAGCCCTTCGGCAAGCTCGACGACGCCTTGCGCGAAGACTTCCGCCACTTTGTCTTGACCCGCGCTCGCGCCTTTGGCCTGCCAACCCTGCTTGTCACGCACGACGAGCGTGATGCGCGCGCCGCTGGCGGGCGTGTCGTCGAGCTCGCGCCGTGACGCCGCTCGTCGAAGCGCTCGCCGAAGCGCTGCGCACCGGTCCCGCGCCTTGGCGCTGCGCCCCGCTCGAGCCGCTCGACGACAGCGGCCTCGCCCATGGCCACGTCCGCCTCGTCGGGCACGGCGCACTCGCGCGCATCCCGAAGCAGAGCCAGATGAAGCTGGCGCCGGCCGAGAACCTGCGCTACGAAGCCGCCTGCTTCGACCAGGCGGCGGCGAGCGGGCACACGCCGAAGCTGCTCGCCGTGTTGCCGGCGTCGCCCGGCTTACCGCGTGGCGCGCTCATCGTCGAAGAGATCGTCGGCCGGGCTGCCGTCTTGCCGCACGACCTCGGCGCGATCGCCGCGGCGCTGGCCGCGCTGCACCGCCTGCCGCTACCAGCGCCCGCGAGACGCCGCCCGCTGCAGGACGCCGCCAATCCACTGCGCGAGTTGCTCGCGGAGATCGAGACGCAGGCCGCGTTCATGACGCAGGCCGATCTTTCGCACGACGCTCTCGACGCGATCGTCGACGAGCTGGATCGCTTGCGCCAGCTCTGCGCACGCACTGCCCGACCGCCTCGCCGCCTCGTCTCCTTCGACGCCCATCCCGGCAACTTCCTCGTCGACAGCGGCGGCCGCGCCGTGCTCGTAGACCTCGAGAAGTGCCGCTACAGCCATGCCTCGCTGGACCTCGCCCACGCCACGCTCTACACCTCGACGACCTGGTCACAGGCCGGTGCGGCCGTGCTCTCGCCGAACGACGTGATCGGCTTCTACGGCGCCTGGGCCGATGCCTCCGGTGGCAAAGCGGTGAGCGAACGCGCGTGGCATCTGCCGTTGCGGCGGGCGATGTGGCTGTGGTCGATCACCTGGTGCGCGAAATGGCGGGTGTGGTCCGCGCGGTCGCGGCACGCCGTTGGCACGGACGGCGCGAACGGCGAAGACTGGTCGGTCGCGTTGAGCGACCGTCGCCTGATCGCGCACGTCAAGGAGCGCGTCGATCACTACCTCGGCGACCCTGGCATCGAGTTCGTGCGCAATGAGTTCACGGCCCTGGCGCCGGCCCTTGGCGGCACGGCCCCATGATGCGAGGCCGCACGATGGCCTGCCGCCTACCTGCCCGCCATGCTTGACCGACAGGCCACCGCCCTCATCCGCCCCGCCATCGACGCCATTTCCAGGCAGCTCGTGCGACGCGGCGTCGGCGCCGACGCACTGACATGCACCGGCTTTGCGATCGGCTTCGGTGCCGCCATCGCGATCGCGATGCAGGCCTACTGGCCCGGTGCCGCCCTCGTGTTGCTGTCGCGACTGTTCGACGGCCTCGACGGCGCCGTCGCCCGCTTGACCCGGCCCACCGATCGCGGCGGCTTTCTCGACATCAGCCTCGACTTCCTCTTCTATCCCTCGATCCCGCTGGCGTTCGCCATCGCCGACCCGGCGACCAACGCGCTGGCCGCGGCCGTGCTGCTGGCAGCGTTCGTCGGCACCGGCACGAGCTTCCTCGCCTTCGCGACGATCGCCGCCAAGCGCGGCCTCGTCAGCGCCGCTTATCCGAACAAATCCTTCTACTTTCTCGGCGGCCTCACCGAGGCGACCGAGACGCTCGCGTTCTTCGTGGCGATGTGCGTGTGGCCAGCCAAGTTCGCGCCGCTCGCTTTCGTGTTCGCGGCGATGTGCGCGGTGACGATCGCGACGCGCCTGTGGTGGGGCTGGCAGGCGTTCGCGCCGGACGCGACTGGGAGCTCCTCATGAAGAAGCACTGGCGCT
>JAYTYH010000630.1:0-3600 GCA_043742485.1 Rhizobacter sp. | reverse complement strand
TCACGCCGACCGATGCGCAAGTGCTCGGCTATGCGCAGACCACGGTCGTCGTCAAGGGCGCGCTCGGTGCGACGCTCGCGTTGCGCGTCAACGGCGTCGAGTGGCCGGCAAGCCGCATCGGCAAGGTCAGCCGGCTGGAGAGCCAGCAACTGCAGGTGCTGGAGTACGTCGGCGTCGACCTGAAGCCGGGCGCGAACCGCTTCGAGCTGACGCAGACCGATGCCTTCGGCGTGAACCGCGGCAACGTCGAGATCAGCGCCGTCGCGCCCGGCGCATTGGCGCGGCTGCGCCTCACGCTGCCGGCCGCCGCGCCGGCCGCCGACGGCCGCTCGACAGCGCGCATCGTGCTCGAGACGCTCGACGCTGCGGGCGTGCCCGTGACCGCGCCGACCGCAGTGACGCTCGATGTGAGCCTCGGCCGCTGGCGCATGCGCGACCTGAACCCCGACGAGCCCGGCCTGCAGATCTTCGTCGAGGGCGGCCGCGCCGAGCTCGCGCTCGAGGCCCCGGCCGAGCCCGGCGATGCGCAGATCAGCGCGCAGGCCGGCTCGATCACGACGCAGGCCACGCTCGGCTTCCTGCCCGAGCTGCGCCCGCTGATCGCCGCAGGCGTCGTCGAAGGCGTGCTCTCGTTGCGTCACCTCGACAGCAAGGCGCTGCAGCCGGTGCGCGCCCAGGACGGCTTCGAGCAGGAGCTGCGCGCGCTCGCCGGCAGCTTCGACAACGGCCGCGGCAGCGCCGCCGGGCGCGCCGCGATGTACCTCAAAGGCAAGGTGCTCGGTGAGACCCTGCTGACCCTCGCCTACGACTCCGACAAGGACACGCGCGAGCGCCTGTTCCGCGACATCCAGCCCGGCGAGCACTACCCGGTGTACGGCGATGCGTCGGTGAAGGGCTTCGACGCGCAGTCCACCGGCCGCGCCTACGTGCGTCTGGACAACCGCAAGTCGAACCTCCTGTATGGCGACTTCAACACCCAGGTCGTCGCGCCACCGGCGAACGCCAACACAGGTGCGAGCGCGAACGGCGCCACGCCGCTGGTCGGCGACGAGCGCCGGCTCGGCCAGTACAGCCGCAGCCTGAACGGCGCACGCGCCCATCTCGAGAGCGACGACGGCAGCCGGGCCGTGACGGCGTTCGCGAGCCGCGCCGAGAGCCGCCAGGTGATCGACGAAGTGCCGGCGCGCGGCATCTCGGGGCCGTATGCGTTGAGCCGCCCGGCGCCGCTCGAGAACAGCGAGAAGGTCGAGATCCTGACGCGCGACCGCAACCAGCTCGGCAGCGTGCTGAAGGCCCAGCCGCTGGTGCGTTTTGCCGACTACGAGATCGAGCGCCTCACCGGCAACATCCTGCTGAAGGCGCCGCTGCCGAGCCTGGACGAGCGCTTCAACCCGAATTCGCTGCGCATCACCTACGAAGTCGACGCCGGCGGCGCGGCCTTCTGGGTCGGCGGCGTGGATGCGCGCGCACAGCTCGACGATCACCTCGCCGTGGGCGCGGCGGTGGTGCGCGACGCCGACCCGCAAAGCCCGCGCACGCTCGCCAACGTCGGCGCAACGCTGCGCCTCGGCGAGCGCACCACCGTGGTTGCCGAAGTCGCGCAGACCGAGACGCCGCTCGCCGAGCATGGGCGCGGCAACGCGGCGCGGGTCGAGTTCAAGCACGAAGATGCACGCCTGCAGGCGCAGGCGCGCTGGCAGCGCGCCGGCGTCGGCTTCGACAACCCGACCGCGGGCGTCAGCGCCGGCCGCGACGAAGCGCTCGCGAAGGCGACGTACAAGGTCGCCGTGGGCACGACCGTCGTCGCCGAGGCGCTGCGCAGCCGCGAGAGCGTCTCGGGCGCCGAGCAGTTCGGCGCGCAGGTCGGCGTCGAGCAGGTGCTGACCGACACGGTGCGGGTCGAGGTCGGCGTGCGCCACCGCCGCGGCAACGGCATCAATGACACGCTCGCCGTGCCGGTGGTGACGGCAAGCGGTGGCGCGAGCGCGCCGCGCGAGGGCACCAGCGTGCGTGTCAAGCTCACTGCGCAAGTGCCGACCTTGCCGCAGGCGAGCGTGTTCGGGGAGTACGAGCAGGACGTCGAGGACGCAAACCGGCGTGTCGCCGCGCTCGGCGGCGAGTACCGGCTCGGCCAGGGCAGCCGCCTCTATGCGCGCCACGAGCTGATCGCGAGCCTGGGCAACCGCTACACCGTCAGCGACACGCAGCAGCGCAACGCCAGCGTCCTCGGCATCCAGACCGACACGGTGCCGAACGGCACGCTGTTCAGCGAATACCGCCTGCGCGACGCGCTCGACGGCCGCGAAGCCGAGGCCGCGATCGGCCTGCGCAACCGCTGGGCGCTTGGCGGCGGTCTCAGCGCCAGCACCGGCTACGAGCGCGTGCACAGCCTGCACGGCGCGGGCACAGGCATCGGCAGCAACGAAAGCACGGCCGTGACCGGCGGCCTCGAATACACCGGCGCGCGCGACTGGAAAGGCGCAGCCCGCCTCGAGGTGCGCAACAGCAGCACGAGCGACACCGTGCTCTCGACCGTGGGCGCCGCCTACAAGCTCAGCGACGAATGGACGGCGCTCGGCAAGAACCTGTACTCGGTGGTGCGCAACCGCGCCCCCGCCGACAAGCTCGACAACTGGCTGCAGCTCGGCCTGGCCTACCGCGAGAGCGATGCGAACCGGGTCAACGGCCTGCTGCGTGCCGAGTACCGCCACGAGCGCGTCGCCAGCCATGACGGCGTCGGTGCGGCTGCGGCGAGCGCCGGCGTCGGCGCCACAGCCGACTCGCGCCGCGGCGTCGCCGTCGTCTCGGCGCACCTGAATGTGCAGCCGAGCGCGTGGTTGCTGCTCTCGGGCCGCGTCGCCGCCAAATGGGCCAACGAGACCTCGCTCGACATCGCGAGCCGCAGCACGACGCAGCTCATCGGCGGCCGCGTTACCTACGACCTGACGCGCGAGTGGGACCTCGGCCTACAGGCCGGTCTGCTCATCGGCGGCGGCGCGCGCGCGCGCCAGTGGGGCCTGGGCGCCGAGCTCGGCCGCGTGGTCGCCGAGAACCTGTGGCTCGGCGTCGGCTGGAACGTGTTCGGCTTCGCCGACAAGGATTTGAGCGCGCAGGAC
The DNA here is from genome assembly GCA_043742485.1 of Rhizobacter sp. GTDB lineage: Bacteria > Pseudomonadota > Gammaproteobacteria > Burkholderiales > Burkholderiaceae_C > Schlegelella_A. The sequence goes on along the minus strand of JAYTYH010000630.1, from coordinate 484 downwards.
TACACCAACCCCGGTGCCTACCTGCGACTGCGCTGGAAGTTCGACGAGGCGCTGTTTAAGCGCGCTACCGAATGAAACTGAGCCTGCCGATGCTTTCGAAAATTGGCACCCGCGCCTGGCGTGCCCTCGTGCGCGCCAGCGCGGCCGCTCTGCTGATCGTCTCGTTCGCGCCTGCCTTTGCAGCGATCACGTTCGACCCAACGCCGTCGAGCGGTGGCGCGGGTCTGACGCAGATGGAGATCATCCAGGACAGCGGCAACCCTGCGCTGTCGGGCGCCTACATGGGTGTGCGCTTCAGCAGCAGCACGGCGTTGACCAATGTTTATGCACGCGCGGTCGTCGGCGGGGCGGGGTACTCGCTCGACGCCACCGAAGCGCAAGACCACTTCATCGGAGATCTGAGCGGCACGGCAAAGACCTCGTATTGGTTCATCAACTACCCGACCACCGGCAACGGCACCCTGCAGATCCAGCTCTATGCCGG
>JAYTYH010000629.1:0-3225 GCA_043742485.1 Rhizobacter sp. | reverse complement strand
CGCCGTCGACGTGCTCGGCCCCGTCACCGACCCGCAGACCGTGCACCAGTCGAAGTTCTCGATGGGTACCGTGCTCGGCCTCGTCGCCGTCCGCGGCGGCGCCAGCCTGGCCGATTTCGACGCCCACTGGCAAGACCCCGAAGTCACCGCCTTTCGCGACCGCGTCGCGATGCGCCTCGATGCCGAAGTCGACGCCGCTTATCCGGCGCGCTGGATCGGCCGGGTCGAGGTCCGCACGACCGACGGCCGCACGGTTTCGGCTCGCATCGACGAGCCGAAAGGCGACCCGGGCAACAGCCTGAGCCGTGCCGAGATCGAGGCCAAGGCGCAGCGGCTGGCAGCGTATCGCGACGGTGCCAGCGTCGCCGAGACGGCCAGCGCGATCGCACTCATTCGCTCGCTGCGGGCGTCGCCGCGTGTCGGCCGCCTGCTCGGCTGACGCAACCATGCTGCCGCGTACGTACCTGTTCATCCCCGGCGATCGGCCGGAGCGCTTCGCCAAGGCGATGGCGAGCGGCGCCGACGCCGTCATCGTCGATCTCGAAGACGCCGTGGCGCCAGCCGCGAAGGACCGCGCCCGCAGCGCCCTCTCGGCGTGGCTGGGTGCCGGTCACGGCCCGGTGGTCGTGCGCATCAACGACGCCGCCAGCAGTGGCTTCGCGGCCGACCTGGCCGTCGCCGCCCACCCCGGCGTGACCGCGATCATGCTGGCGAAGGCGGAGCGTGCAGATGACCTCGGCCGTGTCCATGCCGAGGCCCCGCAGGCCGCGCTGCTGCCGCTGATCGAGACGGCACAAGGCATCGACCGACTCCGCGAACTGGCCTCGGCAGCGGGCGTTCAGCGCCTCGTCTTCGGCTCAATCGACTTCCAGCTCGACCTCGGCATCGACGGCGACGACGACGACGACGAGCTTCTGCTCTTTCGCTCGCAGATCGTGCTCGCGTCGCGACTCGCCGGCCTGGCGGCGCCGGTCGACGGCGTCAGCACCGCCATCGACGACGCCGTGGCGGTCGGCGCCGCGACCCGCCGCGCCCGGCGACTCGGCTTCGGCGCCAAGCTCTGCATCCATCCGCGCCAGCTCGCCGCCGTGCAGGCCGGCTTCGCACCCGGTGCCGACGAGCTGGCGTGGGCGGAGCGCGTTGTCGCCGCTGCAGCGTCGGCAGCCGGCGGCGCCGTCGCCGTCGACGGTCGCATGGTCGACCGGCCGGTCCTGCTTCGCGCCCAGGCCCTGCTGGCACGGCGGCCGCTGATTTAGCAAATCCGACGCACCGCGCAGACGGCGTGGGGTTCACCTCATTTGCCGCGTTCGACCCTTCCGTCACCGCGCTGGATGAACGCGATGGGCCCCTGTGCGTCTTTCGGTCTTTCGGTCAGTACCGGGCCTCGTCACCGGGGCCAGCTCGGGCGCCACACGCAACGAAGTTTCTCGCCACCCTTGCCGCCGCCGCATTCGCCCTGACGCCAGCCGCCAGCCCCGCGCAGGCGCAGGCGCAGATGGTCATCAAGTTCAGCCACGTCGTCGCCCCGATGCCACTCCGGAGGGGCAGGCGGCGCTCAAGTTCAAGGAGCTCGCCGAGAAGAAGCTGCCCGGCAAGGTCACGGTGCAGGTGTTCCCGAGCTCGCAGCTGTTCGGCGACGCCAAGGAGCTCGAGGCGCTGCTGCTCGGTGATGTCCAGTTCATCGCGACGTCGCTCTCGAAATTCGACCGCCACACCAAGAACATCCAGGTCTTCGACCTGCCCTTCCCACGCGCGAGATCGACATGCCGGTGATGCCCGACGCGACGAAGAGGTTGAGGCCCTTGACGTCGTCGGAGCGCTTCAAGGTGTCCCTGTTGATCGGTCAGGGCGGCGCTGCCGTGGTCGCTCGTCCTTCTTGTCTTCCTGGTGCTCGTCACCTACATCCCGTAGATCACGCTTTGGCTGCCGAACCTGATGTTCTGAGAGCGGCGAGAGCGTCGCCCGGCCAGAACGACGCGGCGGGTTCCGACTCCGTCACCTCGAGACCCATGCGCAGATCGAGGCTCGATTCGAACCAGCCCGGCCACCGCGATGCTGGCGAGGCATTGCAAGACCTCGGGATGAAAACCGGGAATCGGGCGGTGGCGGCTGCGTGCATGGCGGTCTCCTGAGCGAGCCGCCAGTGTTTCGCCGCGGGCGTCGGGTCGCCATCCCGAACAAGGCGGATCGAGGCGCCCGCAACCGGCCCTCCGAGTGAGGCCCTCGGCCGAGGGTGTCGGCGGCGCTAGCCGCGCGGGATGACGCTGACCTCGACGTCCATGGTCTGGCCCTGGCCGCCGAGGATGACGCCGCGCAGCGGCACGACGTCGGCGAAGTCGCAGCCCCAGGCCAGCGTGATGTGGCGGCGGTCGGCGCGGGTGTCGTTGGTGGGATCGAACTCGACCCAGCCGTGCTGCGGTGACCAGGCCGCGACCCAGGCGTGCGAGGCATCGACGCCGAGCAGGCGCGGCCGGCCCGGCGGTGGCTCGGTGAGCAGGTAGCCGGACACGTATCGCGCCGGCAGGCCGTGGCCGCGCAGGCAGGCCAGCATGAGGTGCGCGAAGTCCTGGCAGACGCCGCTTTTTTGCAGCAGCACCTCGTCGACCGAGGTCGCCACGGTGGTGGCGCCAGGCTCGAACTCGAACTCGGCGTGGATGCGATGGACGAGGTCGCCGACGGCATCGAGCCAGTCGCGACCGGCGGCGAAGCTGGGCGCCGCCCAGGCCCGCGCCGCGTCCGACCACGGCACCAGCGCGCTCGGTTCGGCCATGCGCACTGCCCCGAGCTCGGCCTGGGCCGGCGCCCGACGGAGGGCATCGCGCACCGCCTGCCACGACATGGCCTCGCTGCGATCGGGCTCGGGCCGATCGCCGATCTCGACCTCGCAGCTCATGTCGACGCGCAGCAGAGGATGCGGCGCATGGACGCTGAAGTGGGTCACGCAGTTGCCGAAGGCGTCGCGGATCTCGTGGCGCTCGTCGGGCTCGGGCTCGATGCGCAGCGCATGCGCCGTGACCTTCTGCCACGGCAGCTCGCGCGGCGTGAGGTGGGCGAGCTGCCACGACTGCGACACCGGCACGCGATAGGCGTAGCGCGTCTCGTGCTCGACGCGATAGCGCGACGCCGGCGTCATGCCGCCAGGGACAGCATGCTGCGTGGAATGGCGTGCGAGAAGAACTTCATCGAGGTGTCGTCGGAGACGGCGTAGGCGGCCTGCTGAAGCGC
>JAYTYH010000628.1:0-6080 GCA_043742485.1 Rhizobacter sp. | reverse complement strand
GGCGACGTCATGGTCGCGAGCAAGCACATGGATCTGCTCGACATCGACGCCGACTACGACGACCTCCTGCACGTCGTCATCCGCGCCGGCCACTCGCGCTTTCCGGTCTACGAGGACCGCCGCGACAACGTCATCGGCATCCTGATGGCCAAAGACCTGCTGAAGCTGCAGCGCTCGCCCGACCTCAGCCTGCGCACGCTGCTGCGCCAGGCCTTCTTCGTGCCCGAATCGAAGGCGCTGAACGACCTGCTGCGCGACTTTCGCTCCAATCGCAACCACATCGCCATCGTCATCGACGAGTTCGGCCACACCGCCGGGCTGCTCACCATCGAAGACGTGCTCGAGGAGATCGTCGGCGAGATCGAGGACGAGTTCGACGAGAAGGACAGCGAGTCGAGCATCTACACCCTGGCCGACGGCAGCCAGCGCGTCGCCGGCGACGCCACCGTTGCGGCCGTCAACGAAGCCTTCGACGTGTTGCTGCCGACGAACCGCTTCGACACCATCGGTGGCCTCGTTGCCGACACGCTCGGTCGGGTGCCGCAGCGCGGCGAGGCGGTCACCGTCGGTGGCCTGGTCTTCGCGGTGATGCTGGCGCGCGGCGGTGCCGTGCGCTGGTTCAAGGTCACCCGCGCCGCCGAAGAGGCGCTCGGGTCCGACGGCGCTTGAGCCGCTTCGGCGGCGCCGTCCTGCGTCGATTCGCGACGGTGCTGGCGGCCAGGCCGGCCGCCGAGCTCGCCTTCGTGGCCGCGCTCGGCGCCGTGCAAACGCTCGCCTTCGTCGCCACCGCCTTCTGGCTCGTGCAGTTCGCGGCCGTCGCGTTGCTGGCCTGGCGCGTCGGCCTGGCATCGCCGCGGCGAGCTGCCGTGCTCGGCCTGGTCTTCGGCACGGCCTGGCTCGGCGCGGGTACGTGGTGGCTGTTTGTCAGCCTGCACCGCTACGGCGGCCTGCCGGCCTGGCTGGCGGTGCTCGCCGTGGCGGCGCTGTCGGCCTTGCTCTCGCTCTACCTGGCCGCGGCGATGGCGGCGGCGGCGCGTTGGCGCGGCCCGGGTGGCGCGCGCGGCGCCTGCGTGTTCGCGGCCGCGTGGCTGCTCGCCGAGCTGGCGCGCGGCGTCTTCTTCACCGGTTTTCCGTGGCTGGCGACTGGCTACGCCTACGTCGACTCGCCGTTCGCCGGCTTCGCGCCCTGGGTCGGCGTCTACGGCATCGGTGCGCTCGTCGCCGGGCTGGCGGCCTGGCTTGGCGTCTCGATCACCGGTAGGCGCCGTTCGCGTGGCCCGGCGATCGGCGTCGTCGTCGCGCTGCTCGCGGGTGCGCTGCTCGACCGCGTCGACTTCACGGCGCCGACCGGCACGCTCACCGTCTCGCTGCTGCAAGGCAACGTGCCGCAGGACGAGAAGTTCTCGGCGCGCTTCGTGCCCGAGGCGCTGGCCGGCACGGCGGGTCAGCTCGAGCGGGCCAGAGGCGAACTCGTCGTCGGCCCGGAGACGGTGATTCCTATGCTGCCGAGCCAGCTCGATCCGGCCTATCTGGCCGCTGTCTTCGCACGCTTTCGCCAGCCCGGTCGGGCCGCGATCCTGGGCATCCCGATGGGCGACGAGGACGCCGGCTACACCAACTCGGCGCTCGGCATCTCGGCCGCGTCGGCCGCGCTGCCCGGCGGCGTGTACCGCTACGACAAGCACCATCTGGTGCCATTCGGGGAGTTCGTGCCGACCGGCTTCAAGTGGTTCACGCGGCTGATGAACATTCCGCTCGGCGACTTCAACCGCGGCCCGCTGACGGCGCCTTCGTTCGAGGTCCGGGGCGAGCGGGTGGCGCCGAACATCTGCTACGAAGACCTCTTCGGCGAGGAGCTGGCAGCGCGCTTCGTGCCGGCGGCGACGGCGCCGACCATCCTCGCCAACATCAGCAACATCGGCTGGTTCGGCGACACGATCGCGATTCCGCAGCACCTGCGCATCTCGCGCATGCGCTCGCTCGAGCTGCAGCGGCCGATGATCCGCGCCACCAACACCGGCGCCACTGTCGTCGTCGACCATCGCGGCGCGGTCACCGCCGAGCTGCCACCGTTCGTGCGCGGCATCCTCGAGGCCAGGGTCGAGGGCCGAAGCGGCGTCACACCGTTCGCCTGGTGGGCGGGGCGGCTCGGGCTCTGGCCGCTGTGGGCGCTGGCCCTGGCCGTGTTGCTGATCCTGCGCGAGCCGCCGCCACCCCGAAGCCGCAATCGGCCTGCCTAGAATCGACGCTCCGCCGGCGCTGTTTCCTGCTGCCGCCACGCCAACCGATGCCACCGGGCGCGATGCTCTCTTTCCAGCAAATCATCCTGCGCCTGCAGTCGTACTGGTCGGACCAGGGCTGTGCGCTGCTGCAGCCCTACGACATGGAGGTCGGCGCCGGCACCAGCCACACCGCGACGTTTTTACGCGCGCTCGGCCCCGAGCCGTGGAAGGCAGCCTACGTGCAGCCGAGCCGGCGCCCGAAGGACGGCCGCTATGGCGAGAACCCGAACCGGCTCCAGCACTATTACCAGTACCAGGTGGAGCTCAAGCCGGCACCCGTCGACATCCTCGATCTCTACCTCGGCTCGCTGACCGCGCTCGGGCTCGACCTGAAGACGAACGACATCCGCTTCGTCGAAGACGACTGGGAGAACCCGACGCTCGGCGCCTGGGGCCTCGGCTGGGAGGTCTGGCTGAACGGCATGGAGATCACGCAGTTCACCTATTTCCAGCAGGTCGGCGGCATCGACTGCAAGCCGATCACCGGCGAGATCACCTACGGGCTCGAGCGCCTGGCGATGTACCTCCAGGGCGTCGACAGCCTTTTCAAGCTGACCTGGACCGAAGGCCTGACCTACCGCGACGTGTTCCATCAGAACGAGGTCGAGCAGAGCACCTACAACTTCGAGCACAGCGACGTCGGGTTCCTGTCGCTGGCCTTCGCCGCGCACGAGCGTCAGGCCCAGGCGCTGATGAAGGCCGAGCTGGCGCTGCCGGCCTACGAGCAGGTGCTGAAGGCCGCGCACAGCTTCAACCTGCTCGACGCCCGCGGCGCCATCAGCGTCACCGAGCGGGCTGCCTATATCGGCCGCATCCGCAACCTCGCGCGCAGCGTCGCGCAGAGCTATCTCGAGAGCCGCGCCCGGCTCGGCTTTCCAATGGCGCCGAAGGCTTGGGGCGACGAGGTCGTGGCCCAGCTGACGGCGAAGAAGCTCGCCCTCGCCGAGAGGAAGCCGGCGTGATGGTGCCGCTCGAACACGCCGAATCACAAGGCGAATCGCGACCGCTGCTCGTCGAGCTCTTCGTCGAGGAGCTGCCGCCGAAGACATTGAGGAGGCTCGGCGCCGCCTTCGCCGAAGGCCTCATCGCCGGCCTGCGCGCACAAGGCCTGTGCGACGCCGGGGCGACGGTGGCGCCGTTCGCGACGCCGCGCCGTCTCGCCGTGCGCATCGATGCCGTCGCCGCCTGCGCGCCCGACAAGGCCGTCTCCCACAAGCTGATGCCGGCCAGCGTCGGCCTCGACGCCGCCGGCCAGACGACGCCGGCACTGCGCAAGAAGCTCGCCACGCTCGGCGCCGGTGCGGCGGCGGTGGCGGGGCTGCAGCGCCGTGGCGAAGGCAAGGGCGAGACGCTGTACCTCGACAGCGTCGTCGCCGGCGCCACGCTCGCCGAAGGTCTTCAGCGCGCTCTCGAGCAGGCGCTCGCCCAGCTGCCGATCGCCAAGGTCATGCAGTACCAGCTGGCCGACGGCTGGAGCACCGTCGCCTTCGTGCGCCCCGCGCATGGCCTGGTCGCGCTGCACGGCGCCGAGGTCGTCCCCGTGCACGCGCTCGGACTCGAGGCCGGTCGCTCGACCTTCGGCCATCGCTTCGAGGCGAAGCGATCGCCGATCGATCTGCGCTCGGCCGAAAGCTACGAGCAGCAGATGCGCGATGACGGCGCCGTCATCGCGAGCTTCGACGAGCGTCGCGCCGGGATCGTGCAGCAGCTGCAGGCCGCTTCGCGGGCGCTGGCGCTGCAGCCAGTCGACGACGACGCGCTGCTCGACGAGGTCACCGCGCTGGTCGAGCGCCCGAATGTCGTCAGCTGCCGTTTCGACGCCGAGTTTCTGGCCGTGCCCCCGGAATGTCTGGTGCTGACGATGAAGGCGAACCAGAAATACTTCCCGCTGCGCGACGCCGCCGGCGAGCTCACGAACCGCTTCCTCGTCGTCAGCAACATCACGCCCGCCGATCCGTCGCACGTGATCGAAGGCAACGAGCGTGTCGTCCGGCCGCGCCTAGCCGACGCCAAGTTCTTCTTCGACCAGGACCGCAAGAAGACCCTCGCGTCGCGCCTGCCGGCGCTCGACAAGGTGGTCTATCACGCCAAGCTCGGCAGCCAGGGCGAGCGGACGGCACGCGTGCGCGAGATCGCCAGGCGCATCGCCGACGTGGCGTTCGCGAACGAGAGCCTCAGCGACCGCGTCGACCGCGCCGCGAGCCTGGCCAAGGCCGACCTGCTCACCGACATGGTGGGCGAATTTCCCGAGCTGCAAGGTGTCATGGGCGGCTATTACGCGCGCCACGACGGCGAAGCCGCCGACGTCGCCGAGGCCGTCGAAGACCACTACAGGCCGCGCTTCGCCGGCGACACGCTGCCGCGCGGCCGGGTCGGTGTGGTGGTGGCCCTTGCCGACAAGCTGGAAGTGCTGGTGGGCCTGTTCGGCATCGGCCAGTCGCCCACCGGCGACAAGGATCCTTTTGCGCTGCGGCGCCAGGCGCTCGGCGTGATCCGCATGCTGATCGAGGTGCCGGTGCCGATCGACCTGGCGCAGCTGGTGGCGCTGGCGGTGCCGGCGTTCGGCGCGACCATCGCCGACCCCACGCAAGCGCTGCTCGCATTCATCCGCGACCGCCTCGCCGGCAGCTTGCGCGAGCAGGGCTTCTCGGCCCAGGAAGTCGACTCGGTTCTGTCGCAACCGCCGGCGCAGCTGGCCGACCTGAGGCGCCGGCTCGATGCGGTGCGTGCCTTTGCCGCCTTGCCCGAGGCGCCGTCGCTGGCGGCGGCCAACAAACGGGTCGGCAACATCCTGAAGAAGTCGGAAGGCGAGGTGGCCGACCATATCGTTGCCGCCCTGCTTGTCGAGCCCGCAGAGCAGGCTCTCCACAGCGCTTTGCTCGATGTCGAGGGCCGGGCCGGCGTCGCCTTCGCCAGCGGCGACTACACCGGGTCGCTGCAGGCGCTGGCGGCGTTGAGGAAGCCGGTCGACGACTTCTTCGACGCGGTGATGGTCAACGCCGACGACGTTGCCCTTCGCACCAATCGCCTCGGCCTGCTCGCCAGGCTGCACGTCGCCATGAACCGCGTCGCCGACCTGTCCCGGCTCGCTTCCTGAAGCGCGATCGATGAAGCTCGTCATCCTCGACCGCGACGGCACCATCAACGAGGATCGGCGCGACTTCGTCAAGTCGGCCGACGAGTGGGTGGCGCTGCCCGGCGCGCTGGAAGCGATCGCGCGGCTCAACCACGCCGGCTGGCACACGGTGGTCGCCACCAACCAGTCGGGCCTTGCGCGCGGGCTCTTGGACATGGCCACGTTCAACGCCATCCACACGCGCATGAACCGAGAGCTCGCGGCGTTCGGCGGCCGCATCGACGCGGTGTTCTTCTGCCCGCACGGCCCCGACGACGGCTGCACTTGCAGGAAGCCGCTGCCTGGCCTGTTCGAGACCATCGGCGAGCGCTACGGCCTCGACCTCGGCGACGTGCCCGGCGTCGGCGATTCGCTGCGCGACCTGCAGGCCGCCGTGGCCGCCGGTTGCCCGCCGCACCTGGTGCGCACCGGCAACGGCGCCGGCCTCGACGACGCCGAGATCACGGCGCTGTGCGCCCAGGCGCCGGGCACGGTGGTGCATGCCGACCTCGCCGGCTTCGCTCAGCATCTGCTCGAAGGCGAGCGCCGCCTCCGGGGCGACGCGGCCGAGACCGACTCGATGTTCGGAAGGCTCGCCTGATGGCACGTGCGCTCGCCATCCTTCGTTCCGCGGTCTTCGTGATCTTCCTGGCCGTCACGGTCGCGCCGTGGGCGATGGTCGG
>JAYTYH010000627.1:0-1540 GCA_043742485.1 Rhizobacter sp. | reverse complement strand
AGCGAATACGAGCGCCGCTGGCGGCGCGGTGGCGTGAATTTCATGCACTCGTTCAACGACCTGATGCTCGACAAGCGCTCCAACGACACCGCCGCCGATTTCGTGCGCGAGCAGATCCGCGCCACCGTGCGCGACCCGTCGGTAGCTGAGCTGCTTAGCCCGAAGGACCATCCGATCGGCTCGAAGCGCATCTGCGTCGACACCGACTACCACGTCACCTTCAACCGCGACAACGTCACGCTGGTCGACTTGCGCACGTCGCCGATCGAGCGCCTCACCTCCACCGGCGTGCAGACCCGTGATGCGCACTACGAGCTCGACAGCCTGGTCTTCGCCACCGGCTACGACGCCATGACCGGCGCGCTGCTGGCCATCGACATCACCGGCCGTGGCAGCCTGCCGCTGGCCGCCAAGTGGCAGGCAGGCCCAAAGACCTATCTCGGGTTGATGATTGCCGGGTTCCCGAACCTCTTCACCATCACCGGTCCGGGCAGCCCGTCGGTGCTGTCTTCGATGATCTTCGCGATCGAGCAGCACGTCGACTGGATCGCCCGCTGTCTGCAGCACCTGTGCGAGCGCGGCGTCGACACCATCGAGGCCGAGGACGAGGCCGAGGACGGCTGGGTGGCGCACGTCAACGAGGTTGCCGACAGAACCTTGTTCCCGCTCGCCAACTCCTGGTACCTGGGCGCCAACATTCCCGGCAAGGCGCGTGTCTTCATGCCTTATGCCGGCGGCGTCGTGCCCTACCGCCACAAGTGCGACGAGGTGGCCGCCAACGGCTACGAGGGCTTCCGCCTGAGCCGAGCGGACGCGGCTTCGGCAGCGCCTGCCGGGGCCGCGAACGCCGCTTGGCCTCCGGCCTCGCCGACGAGCATGCCCCAAGGAGCCCCATGAACGACACAACGATCGCCGATCGAACGGGGTTGGCCGGACGCGTCTGCGTCGTCACCGGCGCCGGCAGCGGCATCGGCCGCGGCATCGCGCTCGCCTTCGCCGCGAGCGGCGCCCGGGTGGCTGTGCTGGATCGCGACGAGCAGGGCAGGGAAGCGACCGCCGAGGCCATCCGGCGCAGCGGCGCCGAGGCCATGGCCTTCGACTGCGACGTCGCCGACGCCGCCAGCGTCGCCTCGGCGGCCGAGCGCACCACCGCCGTTTTCGGCGCCTGCGACGTGCTGGTGAACAACGCCGGCATCATCCGGCCCGGCGCCCTCGAAACGCTGTCGATCGGTGAATGGAACGCACTGCTTTCGGTCAACCTGACCGGCTACTTCCTGTGCTCGCAGGCTTTCGGGCGGCAGATGCGCGCCAGGGGCAAGGGCGCGCTGGTCCACGTCGCATCGATCGCCGCCGCGCATCCGACGCCTTTCAGCGGTGCCTACAACGTCGCCAAGGCCGGCGTCACGATGCTGTCGCGCCAGCTGGCGGTCGAATGGGGGCCGCACGGCATTCGCAGCAATGCGGTGCATCCGGGCATGATCCTGACGCCGATGTCGCAGTCGATGTACGACCAGCCGGGCGTCGCCGAGCGGCGCAGCGA
>JAYTYH010000626.1:0-1850 GCA_043742485.1 Rhizobacter sp. | reverse complement strand
TCGGCGTTGGCCTGCCAGGTTTCGATCAGCACGTCGCGCACCGGCGTGCCGCTGCCGTCGAAGACGATGCCCTCGATGCGGATGCGCTGGCCCAGGGTGCCGGGCCCGGCGATCGTCGAGCCGAAGCTGTTTTCGAAGATGTCGAAGCCGGCGGCCTGCGGCGCCAGGCCGATGTGGACGTACGGGCCTGCCGTCTGCGACGCGCTTTCGCGCAGCAGGTGGGCCGTGTTGGGGGCGTGCAGCGGGCTCATCGGCCGTCTCCCTGGACGTTGTTCTCGAACAGCGTGGCGCGCCGGCCGCGCAGCGTGATGTCGAAGCGGTAGGCGCGGCTGTCGAGCGGCACGAAGGCGCCCGGGTCCTGCTGCGCGATCAGGCCGCGGATCTGACCCTCGCTCGGCACGATGCGCAGGATCGGGTCGATGGCGATCATCGGGTCGCCCTCGAAGTACATCTGCGTGATCAGCCGCTGGGCCCAGCCGTCGCCCGAGACGGCGTAGTGGATGTGCGCCGGGCGCCAGTCGTTGATGCGGTTGCGCCACGGGTAAGCGCCGGGGCGCACCGTGCGGTAGTGGTAATAGCCGTTCTCGTCGGTCAGCATGCGCCCGCAGCCGCCGAAATTGGGGTCCAGCGCGCCGATGAAGGTGTCCTTCTTGTGGCGGTAGCGGCCGCTGGCGTTGGCTTGCCACACCTCGACGAGCGCGTTGGCTACGCCGCGGCCGAACTGGTCGCGCACGAAGCCGTGCACGACGATGCGCTCGCCCACCGGCAGGCCGTCCTTGGCGTAATTCAGGATCAGGTCGTTGTCGAGCGCGCCCAGCTCGTCGGCGCGAAACACCGGCGCGGTCACCTCCGACAGCGACTGCTGCAATGCAATCAGCGCGTTGCGCGGGCTGCGCAGCACGCTGGTCTTGTAGGACGGGGCGTAGGACAGCGGGTGCGAGCTGGTGTCGCGCATCAAGAATTCGTCGCCGGGCTGGGCCGCTCTCGACATCATTTCTTCTCCGTGGAAGGATGAGGAGACTCTAGAGTTCACCAGCACCTGCGGCAATCGATTTTTCGGCGGCGCATCGATCCCCTGCCGTCAATCGACAGCGGTGCCGGCCGCTGTGGCGCCTGCGGCTTGCCGTAGCCGCTCGGATCAGTGGTGGCCGAGTGCGACCCGTACGCGAGCCGGCGTCGGCACCGCGGCCGTCCGGGCTTGGGCGGCATGGGCGGCCGGCCTGGCATTGACCACGGCGACGCGAGCGGGCGCCACAGGCTTCGCGCCGAAAACGGGTCGCACGTCGTGCACAGCGCGCGCCGCGGTGGTGGCGTGCCCGACGAACGCGAGGCCGGTGCGTGCGGCGGCCGGCTTCACGGCGAACGCCACAGCTTGTACGGCGTGCGCCGCACCGACGTGCCCGGACGCCTGGACAGCGAACCGCCCGCCGTGCAGTCTTCTCGCATCGTGCGTCGCAGGCGGCGCTGCCTCGACAGGTTCGGGACGCGCCGCCACGACCAGCGGCGGCCGGTTGGCCGGCGTGAAGACGATGACCGTCTGGCCCGGCCGCAACGCCGCCGAGGGTGACAGCCGGTTCCAGTGCGCGACCTGGCCCGCACCTACGCCATAGCGCCGGGCGACGGCGGCCACGCTGTCGCGGCGGCCGGCCCTGAACACCGTGCGCAGCAACGGGTCGGGCTCGGGCGTCAGCGCCATCGACGCGTTGTCGGCGACATGCCCCGACACGTCGTCGCGCGAAGCGTCGGCGCGCGGCACCAGCAGCGTCGAGCCGGCAAAGCATATATGCCGCAGTGAGGATAATACCCAGTGTTGCAATGATCGTCCAGAATTGGAATACTTGGAATGCACC
>JAYTYH010000625.1:0-4024 GCA_043742485.1 Rhizobacter sp. | reverse complement strand
CGACCAGAACGACAAATACCTGATCACTGCGATCGCAGTGAACGCGCATGTCGATGCGTACGAGTCAGGCAACGGCGCGGGTGCCTTCCGGTGTGACTTCTCGGCGATCCCTTCGGGCCAGCAGTTCCGCCCGCCGCGGCGCACGCCCAAGCCTTTCGTGCAGGGGCCGCAGACGGCGGTGGTGGTCGGGCCGGGCGGTGAAGAAATCTTCACGGACAAGTACGGCCGTGTGAAGGTGCAGTTTCACTGGGACCGGCTCGGCAAGAAGAACGAGAAGAGCTCGTGCTGGGTGCGTGTGTCGCACCCGTGGGCGGGTAAGAACTTCGGCGCGATCCACATCCCGCGCATGGGCCAGGAAGTGGTCGTCGACTTTCTCGAAGGCGACCCCGATCAACCGCTGATCACCGGCCGCGTCTACAACGCCGAGCAGATGCCGCCGTGGGATCTGCCGGCGAACGCGACGCAGTCGGGCGTCCTGAGCCGGTCGAGCAAGGGCGGCAGCGCGGCGAATGCGAACGCGCTGCGCTTTGAAGACAAGAAGGGCTCGGAGCAGGTCTGGCTGCATGCCGAGAAAAACCAGGACATCGAGGTCGAGAACGACGAGACGCACTGGGTCGGGCATGACCGCACTAAGACGATCGATCACGACGAGACCAGCCACATCAAGCACGACCGCACCGAGACGGTGGACAACAACGAGACGATCACGGTGCATGGCGCGCGCACCGAGACGGTCGACAAGGACGAGACGATCACGATTCACAAGAACCGGACCGAGACGGTCGATCTGAACGAGGGCATCACGATCGGGTTGAATCGGACCGAGAGCGTGGGCTCAAACGAGACGATCACGGTGGGGTCGAATCGCAGCGTGACGGTCGGGTCGAGCGAGACAAAGACGGTGGCGTTACAGCGCACACACACGGTCGGCGTCAACGAAACCATCTCGGTCGGCGCGGCGCAGGAGATCACGATCGGGGCGTTGCAGGCGGTGACGGTGGGCGCAGCCCAGACGATCAGCGTCGGTGCGAATCAATCCACCAGCGTGGGCGCCGCGCAGAGCAACACGATCGGCGCGGCGCAGACCAACAAGATCGGCGCGGCGCAGTCGACCGACGTTGGGGCCGACCGGGCACTGAAAGTCGCTGGCGCGCAATCGACCAGTGTCGGTAAGGGGCGCAGCACCTCGGTAGCCGAAGACGACGCACTGAAGGTCGGCAAGAACCTCGTGATCGAGGCGGCCGATTCGATCTCGATCAAGACGGGCGACGCCAGCATCACGATGAAGAAGGACGGCACGATCTCGATCAAGGGTAAGGACATCACGATCCAGGGGTCGGGCAAGATCAACGTGAAGGCCGACAGCGACGTGGTGATCAAAGGCTCGAAGGTCGGCGTGAATTGAGGCTCGCAACATGAATCGCGCGGAAGACTCGTTTCTGACTATCGCCGTCGGTGGCCCGGCCGAAGTGTCAGGTGTCGTGGAGTCGGGGGAAACAGGCCTGCGGACGTCGAAGCGCGCCACGCCCGGCGACACCCCCCTGCCGCCGACCGTCGGCCGACTGCACGGGTTCGATCTGCTTGACCAGCCGTTGATCTCGAACGTCGCCGCCCGCGCCGGCGAGTTGCTCACCGCGCGGACCACGGTGCCGTTGCGCCGCGCGATGATCGGTCGCGACGTGCTGGTCGTGTTCGATCGCGGTTACGCCGAGTCCCCGATCATCGTCGGCGTCATCCATGCCGAAGCGCTCGACCACGGTGCGGCGACGCCCGCGTCAGCCGTGGCGATCCAGGTCGACGGCGAGCGCCACGTCATCGAAGCCGAGCGCGAGATCGTCCTGCGCTGCGGCGAAGCCAGCATCACCTTGACGCGAGCTGGCAAGGTCCTCATCAAAGGCAACTACATCTTGAGCCGCTCGACCGGCTACAACAAGATCGAGGGTGCCGCGATCGACATCAACTAGTCGCACGGCCGGAAGCGCGAGCCATGTGGCAGGTCGACAACCGCACCCCCTTCGCCGCCGAGCGCGGCTGGGTGCGTGACCGAGACGGCGCGGAGATCTGGTTGGTCGCAGTGAAGGCGACCTTCGACATCGGCCCCGACGGCAGCATCGAGGTCGCGAAGGAACAGCCGCCCGTGCTGCGCATCGCCGAGCACCACGGCGAGCCCGGCAAGTCCAGCATCAAGTACGAGGCCGACCTGGTTCTGACCAAGCAGACGACCGACGTGATCGTCGTCGGGCATGCGTGCGCACCCGAAGGCAAGGCCGTCACGCATCTCGACGCCGGCTTCAAGATCGGCACGATGCAGAAGGTGCTTCGCGTGTTCGGTGACCGGACTTGGGGAAGCTTCGGCCACTCGGCGCCGCAGCCCTTCGAGAACATGCCCCTGGTGTACGAACGTGCGTTCGGCGGCGTCGACACCATGTCGAGAACGCCCGACAAGGACTGGGAGTGGCGCAACCCCGTGGGCACCGGCTATGCGACGTCCGGCCGCAACTCGGCGGGCCTGAGGCTGCCGAACATCGAAGACCCGAAAAATCTGATCGGTTCCTGGGACGACCGGCCGCCGCCTGCTGGATTCGGCGCGATCGAATGCCATTGGCAACCGCGTGCGGGCTACGCCGGCACCTACGACGATCATTGGATGAAGACGCGCCAACCGCTACTCGCCGAAGACCTGGACGACCGCTATTTCCAGTGCGCACCGGCCGACCAGCAGGCGGCCGCGTTCCTACGCGGCGGCGAGCCCGTGATCCTGCACAACCTGCATCCGCGCGGCCGTATCCAGTTCACGCTGCCCAAGCTCTACCTCGGATTCGAGACGCGCTTCTACGACGGCAGCCGCGAGCGGCACAAGAACCGCCGCCTGCACACCGTAATTCTCGAGCCTGACTTCCCGCGTGTCTCGCTCGTGTGGCACAGCGCGCTGCCCTGTCACTTCAAGGTGCAGAAGCTCGAACGCACTGTGGTCACCTTGAAGACCGACATCCGCGCCGGCGAGCGCGAGCCGGACGACAGCGCGTTGGAGTTCGCCTGAGATGGCCGAACGGGTCGTCATCGTCGCGCTCGGCGCCTGCACGCCGGTGGGCCGCGACGCTTGGTCGAGCGCGGCCGCGGTGCGCGCCGGCATCAGTGGCTTCGTGCAGCATCCGTACATGGTCGACACGGCCGGTAAGTCGATGCGCGCAGCGATCGCGCCGTGGCTTGACATTGGCTTGAGCGGCGTCGATCGACTCGAAGCACTGCTGTTCCCGTCGCTCGAGGAGGCCATGGAGCCGGTGGCATCGCGACCGGGCGCGCCACTGAACATGGCAATCGCGCTCGGCCTGCCGAGCGCGCGGCCGGGCGTGCCCGAAGACATCCAACAGCAGATCATCAGCCGGATCAAGAGGCGCTATGCGCGTCAGTTCAGCGGCGCCGCGAGCTTCGCTGCCGGGCATGCTGCCGGCCTGATCGCCACGCAAGCGGCGTTCACGAAGTTAACGCAAGGCGCGCTCGACGCCTGCGTTGTCGCGGGCGTCGACAGCTACATTGAGCCGATCACGCTCGAATGGCTGGAGGCCAACGATCAACTTCACAGCGCGGGGCCGTCGAACAACGCATGGGGCTTCATTCCAGGCGAGGCGGGAGCGGCTTTGCTCCTGATGCGCGAGTCGGTGGCCGAAACCTCGGGGCTGAAGGTGCTGGCCGTCGTGCTCGGCACGGGGACGTCGATGGAGGCCAAGCGCATCAAGACCGAGACGGTGTGCATTGGAGAGGGTCTGACGCAAGCCTTTCGTGCCACGCTCGCAGCATTGCCGGCTGGCGCAAAGGTAAGTGACATTTATTGCGACATGAACGGCGAGGCCTATCGCGCCGACGAGTTCGGGTTTACGGCGCTGCGCACGAAGGAGAGCTTCGAGTCGGCATCGGACTTCGTCGCACCTGCGGACTGTTGGGGCGATGTGGGGGCGGCCGGTGGGCTGCTCCACCTTGCGCTGGCCACCGTAGCCGGGCTCAAAGGCTACGGCAGAGGCCTGTT
>JAYTYH010000624.1:0-1546 GCA_043742485.1 Rhizobacter sp. | reverse complement strand
GCCTTGCCGGGCAACTTCCTGCACGACCAGCTCGAGTGGCTCGCCGCTTCGCGCTTTGCCCTCGGCACGGACGCCGAGCTGCGCGAACGCTTGCGGCGCCGTTGCGAACGCCTGGGCTGGGGCCACCGCGCCGACGACGTGATCGCGTGGCTGAGCGAAGTCGTCGCCACCCGCCTGCCGACGATCGGCGTCGCCCTCGACGGCCTCGCCGGTGTGTTGCCCGAGATGGAGTTCTGGTTCCCGAGCCGCGGCCTCGACGCCGGCCGGATCGACGCCCTTTGCCAGCAGCACCTGCTGTCTGGCAGGCCGCGGCCGCCGCTCGCCCAGCGCACGCTGAACGGAATGGTGATGGGCTTCGCCGACCTCGTCTTCGAGCATGGCGGCCGCTACTGGGTGCTCGACTACAAGTCGAACGCGCTCGGCCTCGACGATGCCGACTACGACCGCGAGGCGCTCGAGCACGCCATGGCCGAGCACCGCTACGACGTCCAGGCCGCGCTCTACCTGCTCGCCCTGCATCGCCTGCTGCGGGCGCGCCTCGGTGCCCGCTATCGGCCCGAGCGGCACCTCGGCGGCGCCGTCTATCTGTTCCTGCGCGGCGTGCACGGCCCCGAGCGCGGCTGCATTCTGGTCACGCCACCGCCGGCGATGCTCGACGCCCTCGATGCCGCGCTCGGCATGGCGGCCGAGGCAGCGTCGTGAGAAGGAAAGACGTTGCCGTGGCCGACGCGGCGCAGGGCTTGCTGTTCGCGCCTGCCGACGTCGACGCCGGCGACGACGCCGCGGTCGCGCCCGTCGCTGCCGAGGCCTTGCTGGCGACGCTGTCCGATTGGGCCGAGCGCGGCTGGATCCGCCGGCTCGACGCGGCGCTGGCTCGCTTCATGAACGAGACCTGCGCCGGCATGTCCGCACCGGCCCTGTTCGCGATCGCGCTCACGGCGCACATGGAAGGCCGTGGCCATGCCTGCGTCTCGATCGACGAGCTGGTGGCAGCGCCCGGGCCGTTGCTGGCCTGGAAGCCCGAGGCGCTGGCCGCGCTGGCGGCGGTCATGGCGTCGCTGCCGGATGGCTGCGCAGCGTGGCTCGCGGCGCTGTCGACCTGCGCCGCGGTGTGCGCCGACGGGACCGCCGCCGACGATGCCCGGCCGCTGGTGCTGCAGCACGGCCGCCTCTACCTGCGGCGCTTCTGGGACTACGAGCGCCGCGTCGCCGCGCAGGTCGGCGCCCGCGCTGCCGTCGTCGAGCCGGTCGCCGACGAGGCCGGCGCGCGCAGGTGGCTCGACCGCCTGTTTCCGGAGCGAGCCGCCGATCCTTCCCTGGCGCGTCCGTCGCATGGCGAGCTCGACTGGCAGAAGATCGCCTGCGCCGTGGCGCTGCGTGGCCGCTTCACCGTGATCACCGGCGGCCCGGGCACCGGCAAGACGTGGACCGCGGCCCGCCTGCTGGCGTTGCTGTTCGCGATGGCGCCGGACCGCACGGGCCTTCGCGTCGCATTGGCGGCGCCGACCGGCAAGGCCGCAGCGCGCCTGAAGCAGTCGATCGCTGC
>JAYTYH010000623.1:0-2464 GCA_043742485.1 Rhizobacter sp. | reverse complement strand
CGCATATCCATAAACGCCAATCCGGCACCGGCCATGCGTGAGACATCCCAGCTCTTCAGTCACGCACGGTCTGCGATGCATTGTTCAGACCATCCTTAGGTCGTGCCATCGTGCGCCGGCCGGAGCCGGACTGCGCCGCGCACGCCTGACGAATTGCCGGGCATGTTCCGGCAGATCGCCGTCGCGACGCTGTCGGCGAACACGATCCGCGGTCTGGTTCGGCCCACGCTGGCGCTCAGGGCGGCAGCGTCCGGTAGAAGTAGGTCGTGTCGCACAGCCCGCCACCGGGCAGCAGCGCGTAGCCGGGGATGACGCCGCAGCGCTGCCATCCGAGGCGCACGTAGAGCCGCTCCGCGTCGGCGCTGGCGGTGTCGAGCACCAGCAGCGTCTTGCCAGCCGCGCGTGCGGCCTGCTCGGCCGCCTGCATCAGCGCCTCGCCGACGCCGTGCCGGCGGGCCCGCCGATGGACCAGCATCTTCGAGACGTCGGCGCGGTGCGGCTGGTTCTCGGGCTGCTCGAACACCGCCTGCACGGTGCCGACGATGCCGGTGTCGTCCTCGGCCACGATCAATGCCCGTTCGCCGCGGGCCGCACTGGTGGCGACACTGCGCCAGAAGTTGAGCGCCCGGGCGATCGTCAGCGGCTGCATGAAGCTCACCGAGGCACCACTGTCGACGCAGTCGACCAGCACCGCCGCCAGCCCTTGCAGCTCGGCGTCGCCGGGCGCGTCAAGGCGGCGAACGACCCTGATTCCGCTCAGGCCTGCGTCCACGGATCGTAGGTGCCAATGTTCCAGAGCCGGCCTTCGGGGTCCATGCAACTGAAGCCGCGGCCGCCGTAGTCCTCGTCCTTGATGTCGATGATGACGGTCCAGTCTTCGGCACGGGCCCGCCCGTAGACCGCGTCGGCGTCGGAAACGACCACGTAGGCGCTCTGGGTCTCGAAGCCGCCGATCTCGTCGGGCTGGCGGATGCGCTGGCCGTAGTCGGAGTCGTTGTCGACCGAGCCGAGCATGATCATGCCGCCGCCCAGCTTCAGCTGGGCGTGGGCGATGGTGTGGTCAGGGCCGGCGATGACCATGTGCTTCTCGAAGCCGATCACGCGGCAGAGGAATTCGATGGCCACCGGCGCGTCGCGGTAGCGCATCGAGGGGATCACGGTGCTGCGGAAGTGCGGTGTCGTCGTCATGGGGGATCCTTCGGCGGTGTGTCGTCAGGGAGGGCGGAGTCTGCCTGCGTTCGCGGCCGGCGGTCGACGAGGGCCCAGCCGGTGCAGGGGCACTCGACGCAGCGCCACCGATCCGTGCAAGGCAATGCATCATCCGCCGAGTGGATACCCTCGATGACATGCGCAGCCGCCATCTCCTCACGCCCGAGCAGCACGCCGAGATCGGTGCTTGGGTCGCACGCCATCGCACACCCGACGCCATCCTGGCCATGCCGCCGCGTCTGTGGCGGGCGCTGAGCCTGGCCAGCGTGCTGATGAACGTCGACGCCGACCTGACCCAGCCGCCGCAGTCGGGCGACGCCTGATGCGAACGAGCCGTCGCCGCTAGGATGACGCGATGGCTGACCTGAACGTGCCCTCTCTTCACACTGATCGTCGCACCATCGCCCTCCACCGGCTGACCGCTGCGGCGTTGCGCTCGCACTCGTGGTGACTCGGTGAAAGAAACCCACAAAATCAAGAACATCGGCTGGTTGCGCGCGGCCGTGCTGGGTGCAAACGACGGCATCGTCTCGACGGCGAGCTTGGTCATCGGCGTTGCTGCGGCGCACGCGAGCCACGGCAACGTTCTCGTCGCGGCGATCGCCGGACTCGTTTCCGGCTCGATGTCCATGGCCACGGGCGAGTACGTGTCGGTCTCGTCTCAATCCGACACCGAAACAGCGGCATTGAACGAGGAACGGGCTGAGCTCGCCAACGACGCCGACGGGGAGCGTCGGGAACTGGCCGCGATGTACGTACGCAGAGGTCTCGATCTGTCACTTGCCAGACAGGTGGCGGGCCAGCTGATGAGCCATGACGCTCTCGGTGCGCACGCACGAGATGAGCTGGGCATCTCGGAAATCACGACTGCCCGGCCGCTTCAGGCTGCCCTTGCATCGGCGTCGAGCTTTGCCATCGGCGCGGCGCTCCCTCTCGCCGTCGTCGCGCTGTACGCGGGACCCCACCTGGCGGCGGCAGTGGCGGTTGCGGCATTGGTGGCACTGGCGGTGCTCGGCGCGCTGGCGGCAAGGACGGGTGGGGCCAAGCTTCTTCCCGGTGTCGTGCGCGTGACATTCTGGAGTGCGCTGGCCATGGCCGTCACCCACGGTATCGGCACCTTGTTCGGAACGGTCGGCGCCTGATCCCGGCTGGCTGCGAACGACGTCCCATGCGCCAGCTCCACTACTTTGCGGGCAATGCCAGCCTGATCGCGCGCATCGTGCTCGAGGAGATCGGCGCGCCGTTCGAGCCCGTT
>JAYTYH010000622.1:0-1681 GCA_043742485.1 Rhizobacter sp. | reverse complement strand
CTGACAAGCCGATCAAGGGAACTCTGCATTTGCTTGGGCTGTCAGCGATTTCGTTGAGTCGTTGAGTCGTTGAGTCGTTGAGTCGCTGCGTCGAGGCCGACGGGTCGCTGCCCGACACGACGAGCCGGGTGGCGGTCGGCCCCCGGCGGCATACTCGCCGGCCTGAAGGACGACCATGACGCCCGCTTCTTTTTCAGCCGATACCGCCGCAGCGCTGCCGGCCGACGCTACGCGGCCGAAGCGCCGCCTCGTTATTGCCATCACCGGCGCCAGCGGCACCGTCTACGGCGTGCGGCTGCTGCAGGTGATGCGCGCGCTGCCGGACTGGGAAACGCACCTGATCCTCTCGCCGTCGGGCGCTCTCACCGCGACGCAGGAAGTCGACCTGAAGCGCGGCGACATCGAAGCGCTGGCCGACGTGGTCCATGGGCACCGCGATATCGGCGCCACGGTTGCCAGCGGGTCGTTCGCCACCGCCGGCATGGTCATCGCGCCGTGCTCGATGAAGACGCTGGCCGGAATCGCCCATGGCCTGTCCGACAACCTGGTCGGCCGCGCCGCCGATGTGGCCCTGAAGGAACGCCGCCGCCTGGTGCTGCTGGCGCGCGAGACGCCGCTGACGCTGGCGCATCTGCGCAACATGGTGGCGGTGACCGAAATGGGCGGTATCGTCTTTCCGCCGGTGCCGGCGTTCTACGCCCGGCCGGCGTCGATCGACGACATGGTCGGCCACACCGTCGGCCGCGTGCTCGACTTGTTCGGCATCGCCCATGACGGCCTCGTGCGGCGCTGGGACGGGCTGGTAAAGCCCGGCAGCGCCTGACGAAATCGGCGGGCGGCTTCGTGTGACAGCGAGCCGGCCCGCCTTGCCGCAAAATTCTCCCATGAGCGAGCAGACCGTCACCCTTGAGTTGCGTCAGTGGATCGTCGAGCAGGCCACCGCCGGTCGCTCCAGCGAGGCTGTGTTGCAGGCCATGATCGCTTCCGGCTGGAATGAGGAAACCGCGCTCGACGCGATCGGCGACACGCTCAGCGAGGTGCTGCGCCAGGCTGCGCCACAGCTGTTGCCCGGTTCGTCGCTCGACGCTGCCGCGGCCAGGGTGCCTGCCGGCGATCGCAGCGTCGCCGTGCTCGCCGCGCTTCGCACACCGCGCCTGCTGGTCTTCGGTGATCTGTTGTCGGCCGAGGAATGCAGGGCATTGATCGCGCTGGCCGAGCCGCGGCTGGTGCGCTCCGAAACCGTCACCGAGGTCAGCGGCGACAGCCAGATCAACGCCGCACGCACCAGCGACGGCATGTTTTTCGTACGCGGCGAGACCGCGCTGGTCGAGCGCATCGAGGCGCGCATCGCCGCGCTGTTCGACTGGCCGGTCGAGCGCGGCGAGGGCCTGCAGATCCTGCGCTACCGGCCCGGAGCCGAATACAAGCCGCACTACGACTATTTCGACCCGGCGCAGCCTGGCACGCCGACCATCCTGCAGCGCGGTGGGCAGCGCCGGGCCACGCTGGTGATGTATCTGAACACCCCCGAGCGCGGCGGTGCGACGACGTTTCCCGACGTGGAGTTCGAGGTCCTGCCGGTGCAGGGCAACGCGGTCTTCTTCAGCTACGACCTGCCTTTGCCGCAAACCAAGACCCTGCACGGCGGCGCGCCGGTGCTCGAAGGCGAGAAGTGGGTGGC
>JAYTYH010000621.1:0-1505 GCA_043742485.1 Rhizobacter sp. | reverse complement strand
CAAGGACGAGCCGGCCGAGCTGCTGAAGCTGCTGGTGCAGGAAGCGCACCTGATGATCAAGCTAACGGCCCTCACCTCCGAGGAGGAGCCGCACAGCACGCTGGTCGCTTTCCTGATCAGCCCGTCGCTCGGCTGCGACACCATCCACGCCGGCGATTCGCGCGTCTATCACTTCCGCCGCGCCGAGCTGGTCGGCCGCAGCATCGACCATTCGTACGTGCAGCGGCTGGTCGACGAAGGCCAGATCAACGAAGCCGAGGCCAACAGCCATCCGCAGTCGAACCTGCTGACCGGCTGTCTCGGCACCCTGCACGATCCGCCGCTGACGCAGCAGCACATCGACCGGCTGCAGATCGGCGACACGCTGCTGGCCTGCAGCGACGGCCTGTGGCACTACTTCACGCCGAAGGAGCTCGGCGCCATCGTGCACACGCTGCCGCCGCGCGAAGCCAGCGAGATGCTCATCGGCAAGGCCCGCCAGCGCGCCCGCGGCGGCGGCGACAACCTGTCGTTGGCGCTGGTGCGCGTCGAGCCGCTGGCCTGAAGCGGCGCGGCCGCCGCGAACGTCCGCAGACTTGGGGATGACGGGGCGCCGCGCGTGGCTAGAGTCGCCGCACCGGCTCCGACGGTACCTCCCGCAGGCGGTCGACGGCGCCGGCCGACCCCGGGCAGGCGCGGCTCACCGCGCCGTGCCGCGGGCCACTTCAGCCGGGGACCACGCACTTCGCGGCGACCCCGCAACCCGAAGAGACGCCACATGGCCAAGCACGGCTCGACGAACACCGTCGACTTCATTCCTCCGCGCTCGCGGTATCACGACAAGGGCAAGTTCGGCCGCATGTTCGGCCAGTTGCCGCCTTTCGCATCCGACAACCCGACCGTGCGCAAGGCGCTGCTCGACCTCGGCGCGCCGCTGGGCATCATGGACGCGCTGGACCCGCCGGGCGCCACGGCGAAGGATCTGATCGTCAATGCGGCGCTCAACGTGGGCAACGCGAACAATCCGCACATGACCGCGGGCATGACGTTCCTCGGCCAGTTCATCGATCACGACATGACGTTCGATCCGACCTCCAGCCTCGAAAGGCAGGCCGACCCGGAGCAGATCGAGAATTTCCGCACCCCGACGCTGAGCCTCGACAACCTCTACGGCAGCGGGCCCGATGCGTCGCCCCAGCTTTATCGGCGCGGCGACAAGACGAAGTTCCTGATCGAATCGGGCGGCACCAAGGACGATCTGCCGCGCAATTCGGAGAAAGTCGCCCTGGTCGGCGACCCGCGCAACGACGAAAACCTCGTCCTCTCGCAGCTGCACCTGGCGTTTCTCAAGTTCCACAACGCCATCGTCGACAGCCTGGCGCCGACCGGTCTGGCGGGCTCGGAGTTGTTCTGCGAAGCGCAGCGCATGACGCGCTGGCATTACCAGTGGATCGTGCTGCACGAATTCCTGCCGCTGACCTGCGGCCAGGCGGTGGTCGACGACGTGATGCAGCACGGCCGCAAGT
>JAYTYH010000620.1:0-6383 GCA_043742485.1 Rhizobacter sp. | reverse complement strand
CGGTGCAGGTCGGGGCCGGTGCGCTTGCTGCCCCACTGGAACGGGTGGTCGTAGACGAACTCGCCGGCCATCGACTGGTGGCCGTAGCGCAGCGTCTCGGCGCGCAGCGAGCGAATCATCTGCGAGTGGCAGTTGTAGCAACCCTCGCGGGTGTAGATGTCGCGGCCGGCCAGCTGCAGGGCATCGAGCGGCTTCAGTCCGGGTACCGGCTCGGTCGTCGAGCGCTGGAAGAAGAGCGGCACGATCTCGACGATGCCGCCGACCGCGATCACCAGCAGGATCAGCACGATCATCAGGAAGTTGTTGGTCTCGATCTTCTCGTGGCCCGAGACCGGTGCCGATGGGTCGCTCATCGCGTGCTCCTGAAGTTCATGCCGCCGCCAGTGCAGGCAGGCCGAGGCCGATCGGGGCCGCCGCCTTCGGGGCGCGGCCGGCGCGCGCCGTCATGACCACGTTCCAGGCCATCAGCAACATGCCGCCGAGGTAGAGCAGGCCGCCGACGAGGCGGATGACGTAGAACGGAAAGGTGGCCTTGACGCTCTCGACGAAGCTGTAGACGAGGGTGCCGTCGGGGTGGACGTCGCGCCACATCAGGCCCTGCATGACGCCGGCCATCCACATCGCCGCGATGTAGAGAACGATGCCGAGCGTGGCCATCCAGAAGTGCACCTCGATCGCCGGCACGCTGTACATCTTGATGCGGCCGTACATGCGCGGCACCATGTAGTAGAGCGTGCCCATCGAGATCAGGCCGACCCAGCCGAGCGCGCCCGAATGGACGTGGCCGATGGTCCAGTCGGTGTAGTGCGAGAGCGCGTTGACGGTCTTGATCGACATCATCGGACCCTCGAAGGTGCTCATGCCGTAGAACGACAGGCTGACGATGAGGAACTTCAGGATCGGGTCGTCGCGAAGCTTGTGCCACGCGCCTGAGAGCGTCATCATTCCGTTGATCATTCCGCCCCAGCTCGGCGCCAGCAGCACGAGCGAGAAGACCATCCCGATCGATTGAACCCAGTCGGGCAGCGCCGTGTAGTGCAGATGGTGGGGGCCGGCCCACATGTAGGTGAAGATCAGGGCCCAGAAGTGCACGATCGAGAGCCGGTACGAATAGACCGGCCGCTCGGCCTGCTTCGGGATGAAGTAATACATCATTCCCAGGAAGCCCGCGGTCAGCAGGAAGCCGACCGCGTTGTGGCCGTACCACCACTGGACCATCGCGTCCTGCACGCCGGCATAGACCGAGTAGCTCTTCCAGGGCCCGACCGGGATCACGGCGCCGTTGACGATGTGCAGCAGCGCCACGGCGATGATGAAGGCGCCGTAGAACCAGTTGGCGACGTAGATGTGGCGCACCTTCCTGATGCCGATGGTGCCGAAGAAGACGACCGCGTAGGCGACCCAGACGATCGCGATCAGGATCGCTATCGGCCACTCCAGCTCGGCGTACTCCTTGGCGCGCGTCAGGCCCATCGGCAGCGTGATGGCGGCCGCCACGATCACTGTCTGCCATCCCCAGAAGACGAACCACGCCAGCTTGGGCAGGAACAGCGAAACCTGCGACGTGCGCTGCACGACATAGAGGCTGCTCGCCATCAGCGCGCAGCCGCCGAAGGCGAAGATCACGGCGTTGGTGTGCAGCGGCCGCAGCCGCCCGTAGCTGAGCCAGGCGATGCCGAAGTTGAGCTCCGGCCAGGTCAGCTGCGCGGCGATCAGCACACCGACGCTCATGCCGACGACGCCCCAGAGCACCGCCGCGAGGCTGAACATGCGCACGGCGCCGTCGTCGTAGACCGGCGCGGCCGTCGCGGCCACCACCTCCTTCGCTTCGACTGCTCGGCTCTGCGGCTGGGCCGGGGCCACCAGGGCAATGTCCATCGTTGCTGCTCCTCGCTGCTTTTCGTGAGGAGAGTGTCGAAGCGGTGCTCAGCCTTCGGCTTGATCTCCGTCAAGCTTCGCGTCGCCCGCCTCGAGGATGCGTGCGCCTTCGCGCTCGAGATCGTCGAACTGGTTCGACTGCAGCGCCCAGGCGAAGACCATCAGCAGCGCGAACACGAGCAGCACCGACACCGGCACGAGCAGGAAGAGGATGTCCATGCGACGGCTGGCGATCAGTGCGACATCAGCGTCGGCAGCGTCGTGCGCTCGAGCAGCAGCCGGGTGGCGCCGCCGAGCAGCCATTCGGTGAGGCGGGAGCGGCCGTAGCCGCCCATGACGAGGAGATCGGCTTCGATGGCAGCGGCGTGCCAGAGCAGCGCCTCGCCGACGTCGCCCGCGACCTCGCTTTCGCGCCGCACCTCGGCCTCGACGCCATGGCGGCCGAGCCAGGCGCGAACTTGCTTCAGCGACGCTTCGCTGCCCGCCGAGCGGTCCTGTGGCTCGACGATCTCGAGCAGCACGACGCGGCCGGCGCGGCGCAGCAACGGCATGGCGTCGCGCAGTGCCCGCATCGCCTCTCGCGTGTCTTTCCAGGCCACCAGCACGCAAGCGCCCGGCGCTGCGAAGCCGGCAGCTCCGGCCGAGTACGCGCCTGGCGCGCTCGCGGCGCTCGGCACGATCAGCACCGGTGGGCCGGCATGCAGCAAGACCTGTTGAGGAAACTCGCACGCCGTCTGGCCGGGGCCCGCGCCCATTTCGCCCTGCCCGACGACGACGAGGTCGCTGCAGCGGCCGTGCAGGACGACGGCCTCGAGCGCTTCGCCTTCGACGACCCGGACCTCGTGCGACACCGCGGCGGCGCCGATGGCGCCCCGCTTCATCTGGCGCTCGAAATCCGACGCCACCGACTGCGCCCGCTCGCGCAGGAAGGCGCTCGTCAGGACCACGCACTCGAGGTCGTCGGGCAGGTTGCTGTTCATGCCGACGACGAGGTCGGCGAGGCCGCTGGCGACGATGCCGACGACGTGGCCGCCGTGCGCTGCGGCGAGCCGGGCGGCGACGTCGACACGGGCAGCGCAGCGCTCGCCTGCGTCGAGATGAACGGCGATCGTTCTGCATTTCATGTGTCGGCACCTCGGGCCATGAGCGAAAGAAGAGTTGGCGCGCGGCCGACGCGCAGCGAGTTGGCGACGACGACCAGCGAGCTCGCCGCCATGCCGAGGCCGGCCGCCCACGGCGGGAAAAAGCCGAGCAGCGCCAGCGGCACGCAGGTGGCGTTGTAGGCCAGCGCCCAGGCCAGGTTCTGCCGCACCACGCGCACCGCCCGCCGGGCGATGTCGCGGGCCCAGGCGATGTCGGCGAGCGAGCCCGACATGAGCACGAAGTCGGCTTTCGATCGCGTCAGCGCCATGCCGTCGCCCATCGCGAAGGAGACGTCGGCGCGGGCCATGACCGGCGCGTCGTTGAGGCCGTCGCCGACCATGCCGACACGGTGGCCGGCGAGCTGCAACGCCGCCAGCAGGCGAAGCTTGTCGGCCGGCGTGGCGCCACCGTGGGCCTGCGAAATCCCGAGCGCGCCGCCGACCGCCACGGCTCGCGCTGGCGCGTCGCCGGAGAGCAGCACGAGCGCGAGGCCGCCGCTGCGCAAGGCCTCGAGCGCGGCGCGGGCGCCGGGCCGCAGCGCCTCGTCGAAGTGGAAGGCGGCGAGCGCGCCGTCGCTGCGGTCGGGCCAGGCCAGCCACGTCTGCGTGGTGTCGCCGCTGGCGTCGCTCTTTCCCTCGGTGGCCCAGGCAGCGCTGCCGAGTCGGGTCCGTTCGCCCGAAGCGGAGCGGGCTTCGACGCCTCGGCCGGGATGCTCGTGGACCGCGGTCCAGGAGCCATCGACAACAACGACATCGGTGGCGCCGCTGTCGCTGTCTTTCTCCATGCCCTGGTCTCTGTCACTGCGGCCGAGGTCGCCCACCAGCGCCTGCGCCAGCGGGTGCGACGACATGGCGGCCAGCGAGGCGGCGACGGCGCGCACCGCGGCAACGTCGAGGCCGGCCGCATGCGCAGCCGCCTTCAGCTCGACACGAACCAGCCGCGGCTTGCGGTCCGTAAGCGTGCCGGTCTTGTCGAAGCACAGCGTGTCGGCGCTCGCCAGCGCCTCGAGGGCGTCGAGGCGCTGCACGAGCACGCCGCGCCGCAGCAGCGCGCCGGCGGCCGACAGCAGGGCCGAAGGCGCGGCCAGCGACAGCGCGCATGGGCAGGTGACGATGAGCACCGACACCGCGACCCAAACGGCGCGGTCGGGGTCGACGAGCGACCACACGGCGGCGGCGCCGGCAGCCAGCGCCAGCACGGCCCAGAGGAACGGGCCGGCGACGCGGTCGGCCGCCTGCAGCATGCGCGGCCGGTCGGTGAGCGCGCCGCGCATCAGCGCCACGATGCCTTCGTAGCGCGTCTCGGGGCCGAGCCGGTCGACGCGCTGGATCACGGCACCGCCGAGGTTGATGCTGCCGGCGATGGCTTCGTCGCCGGCCTGCTTCGGCACCGGCCGCGACTCGCCGGTGAGGAGCGCTTCATCGACCTCGGTGCGGCCTGCGAGCAGCGGCCCGTCGGCGGCGAAGGCCTCGCCGGCGAGCACGCGCACGTGGTCGCCATGGCGCAACTGCGCCAGCGCGATGGCAGTGACGCGGCCATCGGCCTCGATGCGGCGAACCTGGTCCGGCACGCGGGTGATGGCGTCTTCGAGCGCGGCGGCGACGCGGTTGCGCATCGCCAGCGCCAGATAGCGGCCGCCGAGCAGGAAGGCGACGAACATCGTCAGCGAGTCGAACCAGGCGTCGTGGCCGAAGACACCACCGGGATCGAAAGTGGCGCCGGAGCTGACGACGAAGGTGATGGCGATGCCGAGCACGACCGGCAGGTCCATGCCGATGCGGCCTTGCCGCAGCCCTGCGAGGGCGTCGCGGAACATCGGTGCGGCCGAGAACACGACCACCGGCACGCTGAGCAGCCAGGCCGCCCAGAGCAGCAAGCTGCGCAGGTCGGGCGCCAGCGTGCCGGGCGCCGCGAAGTACAGCGGCGCCTGATACATCATCACTTGCATCATGCAGAACACGGCGACGAAGAGGCGCCAGAGGGCACCGCGCTGCTCGGCCTGACGCAACGCCCGCGCCGGCGC
The DNA here is from genome assembly GCA_043742485.1 of Rhizobacter sp. Classification (GTDB taxonomy): domain Bacteria; phylum Pseudomonadota; class Gammaproteobacteria; order Burkholderiales; family Burkholderiaceae_C; genus Schlegelella_A. Next base: position 1,339 of record JAYTYH010000620.1, on the reverse strand, counting down.
CGCAGCGTCGGCCGCGGCGCCGTAGCCGGCGCGCCGCACCGCCGCCAGAACGGCGTCGAGGTCGGCGCGCTGCGGGTCCCACGTCACGCTCGCCCGCTGGGTCGAATAGCTCACGCGCGCGCTGCACACGCCGGCCGTGGCGAGCAGCGCCTGCTCGATGAGGCCGGCGCAGGCCGCGCACCAGAGGCCGCTCAGGCGCAACTCGCTACGCACTTCCACAGCGGCGGCCGCATCGTCGGCGTTGGCCACGCGCGGCCCGGCGATGGCGACAGCGCGGGCAGCGTCGAGGCGATGGCTGGTCATGGGCAGTGCAGGTCTCCGTCGCAATGATCGGGTTGCGATGCGGGGCCGCCTTGATCCCGGACAAACTTCGATCGCGTCGCGGCGAATTGATCTGCCTCAAGGCCGCAGGCAGGCGCGTGGCGACACTGAGACGACACCTCCGCAGCCAAAGGTTCCGCCATGACCATGTACCAACGCGTTCTCGTCCCCGTCGACGGCAGCCCGACCTCGCGCAAGGGCCTTGCCGAAGCGATCCGGCTGGCACTGCTCACGGGTGGCCGGTTGCGGCTCCTCCACGTCGTCAACGAGCTGTTTTTCGCGACCGGCTACGAGCTCTACACCGGCGACGTGATGGGCGTGCTGAAGGAGGGCGGCGAGAAGATCCTGAGCGAGGCGAAAGAGGTTGTCATGGCGGCGGGGATCGGCGTCGACACGGTGTGCCGCGAGACCTTCGGCGGCCGCCTCTGCGACATCGTCGTCGAGGAAGCGACGCAGTGGAAAGCCGACCTCATCGTCATCGGCACGCACGGCCGCCGCGGCATCGGCCGCATGCTGATCGGCAGCGACGCCGAACAGATCGTCCGCGTGGCGCCCGTGCCTGTCCTGCTGGTGCGCGGCAGCGAGAACGGAGCCGGCACCACGGCGCTCGGCGACGCCGGCAAAGTCGCAGTGGCGGTCGGCACGGCGGCCGCACCGGCCTGAGCCACGCAATCGCGGTGGGCTGGAAGAAAGGCTTCCAGCCGCCTGCCCGCCCCATTCCGGTAGAGGTTGGCATGTGTCGCTGCTGTTACACGACGGGTCGCGCCGTGATTTGGTAGCATTTTTCATGACGACGCCACTCACGCCTTTCGTTCTTCTCATGGGCGCTGCCGGTGCCGTCGCCATCGTGGTCCTCCTCGCCTGGCTGTGCAGCCGCTGGTGGTACGGGCGCCAGATCGGCGGCATGAAGGCGCGGTCGCGCAAGCTCGAGCAGGTCCATTCCTCGCTGCTCGAGAAGCACTCCAATCTGGTCGCCCAGCTCGACGTCACGCGCTCCGAACTGCGCACGCAGAAGGCG
>JAYTYH010000619.1:0-1745 GCA_043742485.1 Rhizobacter sp. | reverse complement strand
CGGATAACGCGCAATGTTTGCCGGGTCGAGCGCGTAGTGGCCCTGGCGCGGGAACACGGTGACGAGGCGCTCGCCCATCACGTCCTTCATCGCGGTGAGCAAACGCTGCTTGTCGTCGACCATCACGTAGCGCCGTGCCGGGTTAAGGCGCTGCACCTGATCGAGCATCCGCTCCTTGTGAACGCAGATCAGGACCCGGCCCTGCACCGCATCCCACAGGCCCGAGCGCCAGACCTTGCGAGGCTGGAATACGACGTCGCCATCCGACAGGACCACGGTGGCGCCGAGACCAGAAAGCCGCGCGACCACGTCGAGCGCGCCGGGATACAGGCGCTCGGCGAACGGATAGTCGATGAGGAAGTTCGATACCTGCAGCAACCGACGGTCACTGTCGCCGCTGTGATCAATTTCGTTGCGGTAGCGCTGCAGCGCGCCGAGGTAGTCGGCGTAGCCGAGCTCCTGGCGGAGCTGCTCGAAGACGAGCCAATAGCGGTCGGCACTGGCGACGCCGAATTGCTGCTCGAGGTGGCTGCGCAGGTCGGCGATGACCCGGTCGTTGTCGAGCAGGGTGTTGTCGACGTCGAGTAGGAAGACGACATCGGCGCCGGCTGAGGCGGAAGCGCCTGCGCCGTTCATGGCCCACAGCCCTCGGCCGCACTCAGCGCATGCCAGCTGCCATCGGCGGCGATGAGCGCGTCGGCCGCCGCCGGGCCCCACGAGCCGCGCGCATACGGCAGGGCCGGGTGATGGTCGGTGAGCACGCCGTCGACCACGGCCCACGCGGCTTCGACGGCGTCCTGGCTCGTGAACAGCGCGCCGTCGCCGGCCATGGCGTCGCGGAGCAGCCGCTCGTAAGGTGGCTCTTCGCCCACAGTGTTCTCGCACAGGAAGAGCTCGCGCTGATCGCCGAGGAAGCCCTTGCCCGGCCGCTTCACGCGCGCCGCGATCGCCACCGCTGCACGCGGCTGCAATTTGAAGCGCACGTAGTTCGCTCGCCCGTCGACTGCAGCGGCATCGTCGAAGAGCCGCTGCGGCGGCGCTTTCAACTGCACGAGCACTTCGGCAGCCGTGGTCGGCAGAAACTTGCCTGTGCGCAGATACCAGGGCACGCCAGCCCAGCGCCACGAGTCGATGAACAGGCGCAGGGCGCAGAAGGTCTCGACGTCAGAGTCTTTCGCGACGCCGTTCTCGTCGCGATAGCCTTCGTACTGGCCACGAACGACGTCGTCAGCAGTCAACTTTCGCATCGCGTGGAAGACGCCGGCCTTCTCGTTCTGCACCGCCGTGAAACCCTGATACGCCGGCGGCTCCATGGCGAGCAGCGCGACGATCTGGAACAGATGGTTCTGCACCACGTCGCGCAACGCGCCGGCGCTTTCGTAGAAGCCACCACGCTCGCCGATGCCGAAGTCTTCGGCCACTGTCACCTGCACGCTGGCGACGTGATGGCGATTCCAGATCGGCTCGAGAAACGAATTGGCAAAGCGGAAGTAGAGGATGTTCATGATCGCCTCCTTGCCGAGGTAGTGGTCGATCCGGAAGATCGACGTCTCGGGGAAGACGGCGTACGCGGCGGCGTCGAGCGCGATCGCCGAAGCCAGATCGCGTCCGAATGGCTTTTCGACGATGACCCGGGCGCCCTTTGCGAGCCCGGCCGCGCCAAGGCTCTGGATCACGGTGTCGAACAGCGCGGGCGGAATCGCCAGGTAATGAGCAGGTCGGGTGGCCGCCGCCAGCGCGCTCTT
>JAYTYH010000618.1:0-2032 GCA_043742485.1 Rhizobacter sp. | reverse complement strand
CGATTCGCTGGGCGCGTATTTCGTGCCGGTCGACAAGAAGCACCGCATCTACCGCGCCAACCCGATGGCGCGCCAGGCGCACGGCCTGCCGCTGCTGCCCTTCGGCGCGCCTTCCAGGAAGTCCGGCGAGCGGCCCGGCGCACCGAGCCAGCGCACGCGCTCGCCGTACGCCCAGGTGCACCAGCGCCTGCTCGAACAGTACGCGCCGCCGAGCGTGCTGGTCGACGCCGAAGCCAACATCGTGCACCTGTCCGAGCACGCCGGGCGCTTTCTGCACCACATCGCCGGCGCGCCGTCGCACCATCTGATGTCGCTGGTGCAGCCCGAGTTGCGGCTGGAATTGCGCACCGCGCTCTACCAGGCGGTGCAGTCGGGCAAGAGCGTCGAGGCGCGGCGCGTGCAGGTCGCGCGCGACGGCCGGCCGGTCTTCGTCAACATGATCGTGCGGCCGGTGCCGGCCTCGGAAAACAACGGCCCGCTGGTGCTGGTGCTGTTCGACGAGGTCGAGGCCACGATGGCCGCCGAAGGCGCCGAAAACCACGACGCCGCGCGCGACCCGGTGATGGTGCAGCTCGAAGACGAGCTGCGACGTACCAAGGAGCAGTTGCAGCTGACGATCGAGCAAGCCGAAACCTCGACCGAGGAGCTGAAAGCCTCCAACGAAGAGCTGCAGGCCATCAACGAGGAGCTGCGCTCGACCACCGAAGAGCTGGAAACCAGCCGCGAGGAGCTGCAGTCGATCAACGAGGAGCTGATCACTGTCAACTACGAGCTCAAGCTCAAGGTCGAGGAAACCGGGCACGTCAACGACGACCTGCAGAATTTGGTCACCTCGACCGACCTGGCCACGGTGTTCGTCGACCGCGGCATGGCCATCAAGCGCTACACGCCGCGCGCGGCGGAAATCTTCAACCTGCGGCCGAGCGACCTCGGCCGCTCGCTGCTCGACCTCACGCACCGGCTCGACTACGCACAACTGGCCGACGACGCGGCGCTGTCGTTCCAGTCGCTGCAGCTGATCGAGCGCGAAGTCACCGGCGAGGGCGGCCGCACGTACCTCGCGCGCATGCTGCCGTACCGCACCACCGAAGACATCATCGGCGGCGCGGTGCTGACCTTCGTCGACATCACTGGCCGCATCGACGCCGAAGCCCATCTGCGCGGCGAGGAAGCGCGCATGCGGCTGATCGCCCGGAGCACCATCGACCACGCCATCGTCACGCTCGACGCCGGCGGCCGTGTGACCACCTGGAACGACGGCGCGGTGCGGATGTTCGGCTTCGCCGAGGCCGAGATCGTCGGCCGGCCGATCGACCTGATCTTCACGCCGGAAGACCGTGCCCAAGGCAAGCCCGAAGACGAGATGCGGCACGCGCGCGAAGACGGCCGTGCCGAAGACGACCGCTGGCACCTGCGCCGCGACGGCAGCCGCGTTTTTTGCAGCGGCATCATGACCCCGCTGCGCCAGGACGGTGAGCTGCACGGCTACGCCAAGATCGCCCGCGACCTCACCGACAGAAAGCTCAAGGAAAGCGAGCGCGACATCAATCTGCGGCGGGAGATCACCGAGCTGGCCGAGGTGCGCGCGGCGAGCCAGCTGAAGGACGAATTCCTGGCCGTGATGTCGCACGAGCTGAAGAACCCGCTGAACCTGATCCACCTCAACGCCGAGTTGCTGGCCCGGCTGCCCGAGGCCAAGGCGTTGCCGTCGGTGGCGCGGGCGGCCGAAATCATTCGCAAGACGGTGATGAGCCAGGCGCGGATCATCGACGACCTGCTCGACCTGTCGCGCATGAACACCGGCAAGCTGTCGCTGAACCGGGCGCCGGTCGACTGGTCGCAGACCGTCAGCTCGATCGTCGAAGCCATCGGCGGCGACGCTCGCGAGAAGGGCCTGACACTCGATCTGCAGCCCGCCGACGCGCCGCTGATCGTCGACGCCGACCCGGTACGGCTGGAGCAGATCGTCTGGAACCTGCTCAGCAACGCGCTCAAATTCACGCCGGTGGGCGGCCGCGTCGCGGTGGCGCTG
>JAYTYH010000617.1:0-2339 GCA_043742485.1 Rhizobacter sp. | reverse complement strand
GACATGGCGGGGCGAACCATCGACGCTGCATTGCGCGACGAGACCGCGCGCCGCATCGCCGACATCCGCGCCAGCGACGAGGGCCGAGAGGGCGTGCAGAGCTTTCTGAACAAGCGCCCACCGGCCTGGCTGGCGCCGCCCTCATGAACGCGCCTGAACTCGACACCCCGCAGCTGCTGGCGATCGCCGCGGCCCTCGGTTGGGCCAGCGGGCTGCGGCTTTACGCGGTTGTGTTCCTGACCGGCATCGCGGGATTTCTCGGCTGGGTCGACCTGCCCGCGGGTTTGAAGCTGCTGCAGTCGCCGGTGATCCTGGGCGCCAGCGGGCTGATGCTTTTCGTCGAGTTCTTCGCCGACAAGATTCCCGGCGTCGACACGCTGTGGGACGCCATTCACACGCTGGTGCGCATTCCCGCTGGCGCGGCCCTGGCGGCCGCCGTGTTTGGCGCCGACCATGCCAGTTGGGCGATGGCCGCGGCGCTGATGGGCGGCACGCTCGCCGCCGCCAGCCATGTGACGAAGGCGACGACGCGTGCGGCGCTCAACACGTCGCCCGAGCCGTTCTCGAACATCGCGATGTCGCTGCTCGGCGACGGCGTGGTGCCGGCGAGCCTGTGGTTGTCGTGGGCGCACCCGATGGTGTTCTTCGGCGCGCTGGCGGTGGCGCTGTTGGTGTCCGCCGTGCTCGTCTGGGTATTAGCGAAGTTCCTGCGCCAATTGGCGCGACGCGTGTCGGGTTGGTTCGGGGCGGCTCGGCCGTCGACGTGAGGTTTCCATGTTCGAGAAGATCCTGATCGCCAACCGCGGTCAAATCGCTTGTCGCGTGGCGGCGACGGCACGCCGCTTGGGTGTGCGTACCGTGGCTGTGTATTCCGATGCCGACGCCAATGCCCGGCACGTCCTCGCCTGCAACGAGGCGGTGCATATCGGCGCCTCGACGCCGAAGGAGAGCTACCTGCGTAGCGACCGCATCATCGAAGCCGCGAAGGCCACCGGCGCGCAGGCAGTGCACCCGGGTTACGGCTTCCTGAGCGAGAACGAGGAGTTCGCGCGGGCCTGCGCCGATGCCGGTCTGGTGTTCATCGGCCCGCCACCGTCGGCGATCAAGGCGATGGGGCTGAAGGCCGAGTCGAAGCGACTGATGGATGCCGCCGGCGTGCCGCTCGTGCCCGGCTACCACGGCGCCGACCAGGCCCCCGAGTTGCTGCGGCGCGAGGCCGACCGCATCGGCTACCCGGTGCTCATCAAGGCCAGCGCCGGCGGTGGCGGCAAGGGCATGCGCATCGTCACGAAGAGCGAAGACTTCGACGCTGCGCTGGCTTCGTGCAAGCGCGAGGCGATCAACAGCTTCGGCGACGATGCGGTGCTGATCGAGCGCTACGTGACCAGGCCGCGCCACATCGAGATCCAGGTGTTCGGTGACTCGCACGGGAACTGCATCCATCTGTTCGAGCGCGATTGCTCGGTGCAGCGACGCCACCAGAAGGTGCTCGAAGAAGCTCCCGCGCCAGGGATGAGCGAGGCGCGGCGGCGCGAGATGGGTGCCGCTGCCGTGGCCGCTGCCAAGGCGGTCGGTTACGTGGGCGCCGGCACGGTGGAGTTCATCGCCGAACCCACCGCCGACGGCGACCTGCGCTTCTTCTTCATGGAGATGAACACGCGGCTGCAGGTCGAGCACCCGGTGACCGAAGCAATCACCGGGCTCGACCTGGTCGAGTGGCAGTTGCGCGTGGCCAGCGGCGAGCTATTGCCGCTCACGCAGGACGAACTGTGCATCCACGGCCATGCGATCGAAGCTCGCATCTGCGCCGAGAACCCGGACTCGAACTTCCTTCCCGCGACCGGCCGGCTCGATGTGTACCGCACACCCGTGTGCACGAACTTCGAGCGCGGCGAGGTGCGTGTGGACGCCGGCGTGCGCGAAGGCGACACGATCTCGCCCTACTACGACTCGATGATCGCGAAACTCGTCGTTTGGGGCGTCGACCGCGAGCAGGCACTCGCGCGGCTCGATGCGGCGCTGGCGGCCACGCACATCGTCGGCTTGCACACCAACGTCGCATTCCTGCGCCGTGTTGCAGCCAGCCGCTCCTTTGCGACGGCCGACCTCGATACCGCGTTGATCGAGCGCGAGCGCGCCGTGCTGTTCGATGCCGCGCCGCTGCCGCTCGAGGTGGCGGCGGCGGGCGTGATCGCGCATGAGCTGCAAGCCGAGCGCGCGCTCGAAGGCATCGACCCGTGGTCGCGCCGTGATGGCTGGCGGCTGCACGGCGGCGCCTCGCGCCGCTTCGACCTGCAGGCCAAGGGCGAGCACCACCTGTTCACGCTCGAGCGCGGCCT
>JAYTYH010000616.1:0-2030 GCA_043742485.1 Rhizobacter sp. | reverse complement strand
GAGCTGCTCGAGATCCTTGGCCTCGTGCGTCGCACCGAGCATGTTGGAGTCGGTGGAATACGCCTTCTCCGAGCTCATCTTGTAGGCGAAGCCGGCCTGGTGCATGTACTCCGACATCTCGGCGCGGCCGCCGAGCTCGTCGATGAATGCCTGGTCGAGCCACGGCTTGTAGATGCGCAGCTGCGGGTTGACGAGCAAACCGTAGCGATAGAAGCGCTCGATGTCGTTGCCCTTGTAGGTGCTGCCGTCGCCCCAGATGTCGACACCGTCTTCGCGCATCGCGGCGACCAGCATCGTGCCGGTGACGGCGCGGCCGAGCGGCGTCGTGTTGAAGTAGGTGACGCCGGCGGTGGATATATGGAAGGCGCCGCATTGCAGCGCCGCCAGGCCCTCGGCCGCGAGCTGGGCCCTGCAGTCGACGAGGCGCGCCTTCTCGGCGCCGTAGAGCATGGCCCGGCGCGGGATGTCTTCGTAATCAGGCTCGTCGGGCTGGCCGAGGTCGGCGGTGTAGGCGTAGGGCACGGCGCCCTTGGCGCGCATCCAGTGCAGGGCGGCGCTGGTGTCGAGGCCGCCCGAAAAGGCGATTCCGACGCGCTCGCCGACGGGGGTGTGCTGAAGGATCGTGGCCATCGTCAAGGTTGCTGAGAAAACGTTGCGACATTGTCCGCCAGCCCCGGCCGTCCCCCGCCCGGAGGGTGGCGCTCGCAGCGAGGCCTGCGGTAAGCTCGTGGCCGCCCATGAGCACGCTGCCGCCCGCCGACACGAAGCCGCTGAACGCGCCCTCTGGAATGGAGCACGACGCCCTGCCGCCGGGCACCCGTTTTGGCGAGTTCGAGATCCTGCGCGTGCTCGGCGTCGGCGGCTTCGGCATCGTCTATCTCGCCCAGGACCATTCGCTCGAGCGCGAGGTGGCGCTGAAGGAATACATGCCGGCCTCGCTGGCGGCGCGCGGCCAGGGCCCCCAGATCACGGTGCGATCGAGCTCCTTCGCCGAGACCTACGCCATCGGCCTGCGCTCGTTCGTCAACGAGGCACGGTTGCTGGCCCGCTTCGACCACCCGTCGCTGGTCAAGGTGTACCGGTTCTGGGAAGACAACGCCACCGCCTACATGGTGATGCCTTTCCTGCAAGGCGTGACTCTGCGCGACACGCGGCGCGCCATGGCCCACCCGCCCGACGAAGCCTGGATCCGCAGCGTCATCAACCCGATTCTCTCGGCCCTCGAGCTGCTGCACCGGGAAGGCGTCTACCACCGCGACATCGCGCCCGACAACATCCTGCTGCCGCCCGACGGCCCGCCCGTGCTGCTCGACTTCGGCGCCGCCCGCCGCGTCATCAGCGACCGCACGCAGTCGCTCACCGCCATCCTCAAGCCGAGCTACGCGCCGATCGAGCAGTACGCCGAGATGGTGCAGATGCGCCAGGGCCCGTGGACCGACCTCTACGCGCTCGGCGCCGTCATCCACTACCTGCTCTTCGGCGCGCCGCCGGCGCCGGCCACCGCGCGTGCCGTGCAGGACGACGCCGAGGCGATCGAGAACCGCATCGTGCCCGGCGTTTCGCCGCGCTTCCTGGAAGCGGTCTCGTGGATGCTCTCGATCCGGCCGAACCAGCGGCCGCAGAACGGCGAGCAGCTGCGCGCCGTACTCGACGGCCACGCCGAGATTCCACCGCGCGGCCGGCCCGGCGTTACGATCCCCGGCGCCCTCGCTCCGGCCGCACCGCCGGCCGCTTTCGAGCCGACGCGCCACGTCGGGCATCTGGCCGAGAACGGTCGCGTCGCCACCTCTTACGTGCCCACGCATCTGCCCACGGCGCAGATGGCACCGCCGGCCGACCCGCGTGGTGCCGCCTTCAAGCCGGCAGCGCAGATGCCGACGGCGCGCGTGCCGCCGTTGCAGTTCGACGCGGTGGCCCGGCCTGGCGCCGCAGCGCTGGCGCCGCGTACGAATCCGCCGCGTGCCACCGTGCCGCCGCCGCGGCCGGCGACCCCGCCGCCGCCGTCGCCAGGCGTGGCCCGGCCGCCTGTC
>JAYTYH010000615.1:0-3458 GCA_043742485.1 Rhizobacter sp. | reverse complement strand
GGGCATCGCCCAGATCGCAGTCGTGATGGGCTCGTGCACGGCCGGCGGCGCCTACGTACCGGCGATGAGCGACGAGACCATCATCGTCAAGAACCAGGGCACGATCTTCCTCGGCGGGCCGCCGCTGGTGAAGGCTGCGATCGGCGAGATCGTCAGCGCCGAGGAGCTCGGCGGCGGCGACGTCCACACCCGGCTTTCAGGCGTCGCCGATCACCTCGCCGACGACGATCTGCATGCGCTGGCGATCGCCCGCCGCATCGTCGCCAGCCTCAACCGCACCAAGCCGGAAACGGTGAAGCTCGAAGCGAGCGAAGAGCCGCTCTACGACCCGCGCGAGATCTACGGCCTGATCCCGAAAGACACCAAGAAGGGCTACGACGTGCGCGAGGTCATCGCCCGCATCGTCGACGGCTCGCGGCTCGACGAGTTCAAGGCCCGCTACGGCGCCACCCTGGTCACCGGCTTCGCCCATCTCTACGGCATGCCGGTCGGCATCGTCGCCAACAACGGCATCCTGTTCAGCGAGTCGGCGCAGAAGGCGGCGCACTTCATCGAGCTCTGCGCCGAGCGGCGCGTGCCCTTGCTGTTCCTGCAGAACATCACCGGCTTCATGGTCGGCAAGAAGGTGGAGCAGGCCGGCATCGCCCGCGACGGCGCCAAGATGGTCACCGCGGTCGCGACGGTGCAGGTGCCCAAGCTCACGGTGCTGATCGGCGGCTCGTTCGGTGCCGGCAACTACGGCATGTGCGGCCGCGCCTATTCGCCGCGGTTCCTGTGGATGTGGCCGAACGCGCGCATCAGCGTCATGGGCGGCGAGCAGGCGGCGGCGGTGCTCTCGACCGTCAAGCGCGACGGCATCGAGGCCCGCGGCGGCCAGTGGAGCGCCGAAGAGGAAAGCGCCTTCAAGGCGCCGCTGCTCGGGCAGTACGAGCACCAGGGCCACCCGTACTACGCCAGCGCGAGGTTGTGGGACGACGGCGTCATGGACCCGGCCGACACCCGCCGCGTTCTCGGCCTGTCGCTCGCGACCACGCTGAACGCGCAGATTCCGGCGACGAAGTTCGGCGTGTTCCGGATGTAGGGCCGACATGTTCACGAAAATCCTCATAGCCAACCGCGGCGAGATCGCTTGCCGTGTCATCAAGACGGCGCGGCGGATGGGCATCGCCACCGTCGCCGTCTACTCCGACGCCGATGCCGACGCACGCCACGTGCGCCTCGCCGACGAGGCCGTGCGCATCGGCCCGGCGGCGGCGCGCGAGTCGTACCTCGTCGGCGCGAAGATCATCGAAGCCGCGAAGGCGACCGGCGCCGAGGCGGTGCATCCCGGCTACGGCTTTCTCTCCGAGAACGCCGCTTTCGCCGACGCCTGTGCCGAAGCCGGCCTCGTCTTCATCGGGCCGCCGGCCTCGGCCATCCGCGCCATGGGCTCGAAGTCGGCCGCCAAGACGTTGATGGGCGCGGCCGGTGTGCCGCTCACGCCCGGATACCACGGCGACGACCAGGACCCGGCGCTGCTCGAGCGCGAGGCCACGCGCATCGGCTACCCGGTGCTCATCAAGGCCAGCGCCGGCGGTGGCGGCAAGGGCATGCGCCGCGTCGATGCCGGGGCCGACTTCCAGGCGGCGCTGGCGTCGTGCAGGCGCGAGGCGAGCAACGCCTTCGGCGACGACAAGGTCCTCGTCGAGCAGTACGTGCTGAAGCCGCGCCACATCGAGATCCAGGTTTTCGCCGACAGCCACGGCGGGTGCGTCTACCTGTTCGAACGCGACTGCTCGGTGCAGCGCCGCCACCAGAAGGTGCTCGAGGAAGCGCCCGCGCCCGGCATGACGATCGCGCGCCGCGCTGCCATGGGCCAGGCGGCCGTCGAGGCGGCCAAGGCGGTCGGCTACGTCGGCGCCGGCACGGTCGAGTTCATCGCCCACCCCGACGGCCGCTTCTATTTCATGGAGATGAACACGCGGCTGCAGGTGGAGCATCCGGTCACCGAGATGATTACCGGGCTCGACCTCGTCGAGTGGCAGCTGCGCGTCGCCGCCGGCGAGTCGCTGCCGAAGACGCAGGGCGAGCTTGCCATCAGCGGCCACGCCATCGAGGCGCGCATCTACGCCGAGGATCCCGACCGCGGCTTCCTGCCTTCGACCGGCAAGCTGGTGCACCTGGCGCCGCCGCACGGGTCGGTGCACGTGCGCGTCGACACTGGCGTCGAGGAGGGCGACTCGATCACGCCGTTCTACGACCCGATGATCGCCAAGCTCATCGTCCACGATCACGACCGCGCCGCGGCGCTGGTGCGCATGCGCGAGGCGCTGGCGCACTACCGCATCGTCGGCGTCGCCAACAACGTCGAGTTCCTCGGTCGCCTCGTCGCGACGCGTTCCTTCGCCGCTGCCGACCTTGACACAGCGCTGATCGAACGCGAGCACGACGCCCTGTTCCCGCCGCCCGCCGAGCCGCCCGACGACGTCTGGCGCATCGCGGCACTGGCCGAGCTCGCGCACGACGCCGCGTATCGCCACGCCGCCACGGCGATCGGCTCGGCCGCTCGTGATGCGCAGTCGCCGTGGGCGATCCGCGACGGCTGGCGCCTCAACGGCCGCGCCGCCCAGCACCTGCGCTTCCGCCACGGCGAGCGCACGCGCGACATCGAGGCGACGGCGATGGAAGGCGGCCGCTGGCGCCTCGTGCTCGACGGCAGCGCCGCGCTCGTTGCCTCGGCGCATCTGCACGGCGACGGGCCGATCACGGCGACGCTGGGCGATCGCCGCGTCGCCGCCACGGTGGTGGCGCAAGGCGATCGCCGCACCGTCTTGCTGCGCGGCCGCTCGTTCGTGCTCGCCTTCGTCGATCCGCTGCAGGCCGCCGGCGGCGAGCGCGAGGAAGAAGACCCGGGCCTCGTCTCGCCGATGCCGGGCAAGGTCATCACGCTGCTCGTCGCGGCCGGCACCAAGGTCGACAAGGGCACGCCGTTGCTGGTGCTTGAGGCGATGAAGATGGAGCACACCATCAGCGCCCCGCGCGCCGGCACGGTGAAGTCGTTTCGCTATGTTGCCGGCGACCAGGTGGGCGAGGGCGTCGAGCTGGTCGAGTTCGAGTAGCCGCTTTCCGGTTAGTAGCCGAGCTGCTTGTCGACGACGTTCAGGAGCGCTTCGCCGCGCTCGAAACGCTGCATGTTCTCGAGCAGCAATGCCTGGTAGCGCCCGAACGAGCGCGGCGTCAGGCCCGAGGAATGGGCGGTGACGATCACGCCGGGCTCGCGCCAGAGTGGTGAGTCGGCAGGCAGCGGCTCGGGCTCGGTGACGTCGAGGCCGGCGCCGGCGATCTGACTGCTGCGCAGCGCGGCGAGCAAGGCGTCGTGATCGACGACCGCACCGCGGCCGACGTTGTAGAAGTGGGCGCCGCGCTTCATGGCCGCGAAGCGATCGGTCGCGAACAGATGGCGCGTCTCGGCCGTCAGC
>JAYTYH010000614.1:0-2073 GCA_043742485.1 Rhizobacter sp. | reverse complement strand
CCAACCGCCGCGCCATCTCGATCATCTGCGGAATGTGGGCGAGGCCACCCTTGCCGTAGTCGGAGAAGAGCACGGCGTCGTGCTCGGGCAGCACGCGTTCGTAGTCGGCCAGCATGCTGGCCAGGACCTCGTGATCGGGCTGGTTCTCGAAGTCGATGCGCAGAAGTTGCTGAGCGCGGCCGATGACACGGAGCTTGACGATGGTGAAGAGCTTCGGGTCGCTGCCGAGCAGGGCGGTGATGCCGCGCTGCTCGAGGAGCTCGCGCAGGCGGCGCGCCGGCTCGTCGTCGCCGACGACGGTGAGCAGCGTCGCGCGGGCGCCGAGCGCCTGCACGTTGAGGGCGACGTTGGCGGCGCCACCGAGGCGCTCTTCTTCACGCGTGACGCGAACGACAGGCACCGGCGCTTCCGGCGAGATGCGGTCGACGGCGCCGAACCAGTAGCGGTCGAGCATGGCGTCGCCGACGACGAGCACGTTGGCCCGGGCGAGGCGTTCGCGCGATGGCGCCGGGGGGTTGATGGCGTTCAGAGGTCTTCCAGTCGCTGCGGTGGATAGGTGTCCCAGCCGAGGCAGCCGGGGCATTGCCAGAAGTAGTGCTCGGCCTCGAAGCCGCACGCGGCGCACCGGTAGCGATGCAGCGGCCGAGCGGCACGGCGCACGGCGTCGCGAACGGCGGCGACCTCGGTGGCGGCGCCGGCCGCCGCGTCGGGACCGGCCATCGATGCGAGCACCGCCTGTGCGGCGACCAAGGTCGGGTGCTCGCGCAGATGGCCGAGTAACTGGGCCGAGCGAGCCCCGGCATCGGTCTCCAGCGAAGCCACGGTTTCGAGCAGGTCCATCGTCGGCATCTGCGAATACAGCGCCCGCAGTCGCTCGTTGGCGACGGCGTCTTTGCCGGCCGCGCGCGCGCTTGCCGCGTAGCGCTTGGCGACCAGGTTGAAAGCCGCCGGCTTGACCGACATCAGCACGTTCCAGAACTGCAACGCCTCGTCGTGAGCACCACGCGCAGCCGCACGCTCGCCGGAAAGCACCAGCGGCCGGGCATCGCGCGGCGCCGCGTCTCGGGCGTGGGCGACGGCGTCGTCGGCCGTCTGCGCCTGCTGGGCAGCGTCGGCCTCGAGTGCGATCTCGCACCAGTAGTGCGCGATGCGCGAGGCGAACGAGCCGGTGCCGCTCTTCTCGAGCAGCTGGCCGACTTCGAGCGCTGCACGCCAGTCGCGGGCACGCTCGTGGAGGTCGAGCAACGCCAGGCGCGCCTCGGTGTCGAAGGCGGTGCCGGCGAGCGCCGCATAGCCTTCCTCGGCGCGGTCGAAGATGCCGGCCTTCATGAAGTCTTGCGCGAGCGCATGCTGAGCGCGGTCGCGCTCGGCCCGGGGCAGGTCGGCGCGGCCGAGCAGATGCTGGTGCACGCGCACCGCACGCTCGTACTCGCCGCGGCGGCGGAACAGGTTGCCCAGCGCGAAGTGCAGGTCGGAGGTGTCGGGGTCTTGCTGAACGGCTTCGATGAAGGCATCGATCGCCTTGTCGTGCTGTTCGTTCAGCAGCAGGTTCAGGCCCTTGTAGTAGACCTTCTGCGAGCCCTGGAGCTCACGCTTCCACTGCCGCACGTCCCAGCGCGAGGCGACCCAGCCGAGCGCGAAGGCGAGCGGCAACGCCCAGAGCAGCCACTGCAGCTCAAAGTCCATCGCGCGGTGGATGCATCGGCACCGGCTCGGCGCCGGCCAGTGGCGCCGACGCCGTGCCCGCGCCCGGAGCTCGTGCGATCTCGCGCCGCGCGATGCGGCGGTGCCGCCACCAGCTCGGCACCATCGCGAAGATGCCGAAGGCGCAGCCCAGGCCGAAGGCCGCGAGCACGATGAAGACCATCGGCGCGCGCCATTCCTGACCGAAGAACAGGCGGACGCTGGATGGGTCCTGGTTGTTCAGCGCGAACGCGAACAAGGTGAAGAACACGACGGCCCGGACGATCCAGACGAGAACGCCCATGGCTGCGCGCGCCTAGCTTTCGTCGGCGTCTTGCGGCGAATCTGCCACGGCACCACCGGCTGGAGGTGCCGTGCCTTCGCGAAGCG
>JAYTYH010000613.1:0-8865 GCA_043742485.1 Rhizobacter sp. | reverse complement strand
CGGCCGAGTCGCCCGCGACCGCTTTCGCCCGCGCTGCGTCGAGGTCGGCCACGTGGGTGATGCGGATCTCGCGGCCAGCGCGGCGGCGGATCTCTTCCTGGTTGCGATGCAGCACCGCGAAAGTGCCGCCGCCGACCACGCCGGCGCCGAGCAGGCCGACCCGGATCGGCTTCATTTCGCGTGCCGCGCGCGGTAGTGGCCGAGGAAGGTCGCGATGCGGCCGATCGCGTCGGCGAGGTCGTCGGAGTTGGGCAGGAAGACGACCCGGAAATGGTCGGGCTCGAACCAGTTGAAGCCGGTGCCCTGCACGATCAGCACTTTCTGCTCGTCGAGCAGCTCGTAGGCGAACTGCTGGTCGTCGGCGACCGGGTACATCGCCGCGTCGAGCTTCGGGAACATGTAGAGCGCGGCCTTCGGCTTGACGCACGTCACGCCCGGGATCGCGGTGAGCAGCTTGTGAGCGAGATCGCGCTGGCGGCACAGGCGCCCGCCCGGCGCGACCAGGTCGTCGATGCTCTGGGTGCCGCCAAGCGCGGTCTGGATCGCAAGCTGCCCCGGTGTGTTCGCGCACAGGCGCATCGAGGCCAGCATGCCGAGGCCCTCGATGTAATCCTTGGCGTGGCGCTTCTCGCCGGAGACGACCATCCAGCCGGCACGGAAGCCGCACGAGCGGTAGTTCTTGGACAGGCCGTTGAAGGTGAGAAAGAGAACGTCGTCGGCGAGCGAGGCGATCGATGTGTGGGTGTGACCGTCGTACAGCGTCTTGTCGTAGATCTCGTCGGCGAAGACGATGAGACCGTGCGCGCGCGCCAGCTCGACGATCTCGAGCAGCACCTCGTCGGGGTAGAGCGCGCCAGTCGGGTTGTTGGGATTGATGACGACGATGGCGCGCGTTCGCGGCGTGATCTTCGCAGCCATGTCAACGAGGTCGGGCATCCAGTCGGCGGCTTCGTCGCAGCGGTAGTGCACCGGCGTGCCTCCGGAGAGCGCCACCGACGCTGTCCAGAGCGGGTAGTCTGGCGCCGGGATCAGCACCTCGTCGCCGTCGTTGAGCAGCGCGTTCATGCTCATCGTGATGAGCTCGGAGGCGCCGTTGCCAAGGAAGACGTCGTCAACAGTCACACCCTTCACATGCTTTTGCTGCGTGTAGTGGACGATCGCCTTGCGCGGTGCGAAGAGGCCCTTCGAATCGGTGTAGCCGGCCGAGTTCGGCAGGTTGCGGATCATGTCCTGCACGATCTCGTCGGGCGGCTCGAGCCCGAACGCGGCGATGTTGCCGATGTTGAGCTTGATGATGTGCTGGCCTTCCTCCTCCATCTGCCGCGCCTTTTCGAGCACCGGGCCGCGGATGTCGTAGCAGACGTTGGCGAGCTTGGCTGACTTGAGAAGGGGTTGCACGCGCGGAGCTCCGGAGATCAGCCTAATATTTGACCATGAAGATGCGCGCAGATCGGATGGAAGGCCAGAACGCGATCGCCCGTCACGGGCCCGATGGCGTCGTCGTGAACGGCATCCAGTACACGCACAGCGTTCTGGTGCCGTGGCAGGGTGCGGTGACGCCGTGGCCGGCGGCGAGCTTCGACGATCTCGACGAGGCGCACTTCGCATCGCTGGTGGCGCTGGCGCCGGAAATCGTCATCTTCGGCAGCGGCCCGCGGATCCGATTTCCCGCGCCGGCCCTGTTGCGCTCTCTCATCGACGCCGGCATCGGCGTCGAGACGATGGACACGGCCGCGGCCTGTCGCACCTACAACGTGCTCGCGGCCGAGGGCCGATCCGTCGTCGCGGCGCTGCTTTTCGGTAGCGTCGTCAGCGGCGCTGGCTGATCGGCGGAGCCTCGAGAGGCACGTGGCGACCCCTATAATTCTCGGTTACGCTCCGCTACGGAGCTGTCAATTACGAGCTTCATGACGCCTGCCCTCAACAAACCCGTTCCGGACTTTGAAGCGCTCGCGACCGGAGGGGTGAAGTTCACGCCGCAGGCCTATGCCGGCAGGATCGTCGTCCTTTATTTCTACCCCAAGGACAACACGCCGGGCTGCACCACCGAAGCGATGCAGTTCCGTGACCATCACAAGGAATTCGTGAAGGCCGGCGCGGTTCTGTTCGGTGTCTCGCGCGACAACATGGCCTCGCACGACCGTTTCAAGGCCAACCTCGAGCTGCCCTTCGAGCTGATCGCGGACACCGAAGAAAAGCTTTGCCACATGTTCGGTGTCGTCAAGAACAAGATCATGTACGGCAAGAAGGTCAAGGGCATCGAGCGCAGCACTTTTCTGATCGACGGTACCGGCATGCTGCGCGGCGAATGGCGCGGCCTCACCGTCGCCGGCCACGTCGAAGAAGTGCTGAAGGCCGTCAAGGCCATCAAGAAGTCGGGCTGACCCCCGGCGCGATGCCTGCGGTGCCCCGGCCTCCGGTCGGGCCGCCCCCGCCGCTCGCGGCCATCCTTTCCCGCGGATCGTCGCCGCCACCTTTCCCGGATCGTCATGCCCCTGCCCAAGCCCCCGGCCAAACGCGCTGACTTCCTGAGCCGCGCCGACTTCGAATCCGATGCCGCGCCGAGCGCAGGCAAACGCACGCGCGCCGCTGAAGCCACCGCCGAAGTCGTGTCGGCGCCGTTGGCGCCATCGAACGAAGGCCGACTGCCCGCTGCAATTCCGGCGCCGGCTGCCGCTGCCGCCAAGGCCGCGCCGGCCACTGCCCCCCGGCCGGTGCGCGACGAGCGGCCGCAGCGGGCTCGCAGGGCCCGAGGCAACGGCCCGGCGACGCTGTTCGTGCTCGACACCAACGTGCTCATGCACGACCCGATGTCGCTGTTCCGGTTCGAGGAACACGACATCTACCTGCCGATGATCACGCTCGAGGAGCTCGACGGCCACAAGCGCGGCATGACCGAGGTCGCCCGCAACGCGCGCCAGGTCAGCCGAGACCTCGACGCGCTCGCCACCGATATGCCGACGCGCGACGCCAGTGGCCGCAGCGAGGGCCTGCCGCTGGCGCGCACCGGTCACCGCGAGGCCGGCGGCAAGCTCTTCTTCCAGACCGACCTGATCAAGGTCACCTTGCCGGAAGGACTGCCGCAGGGCAAGGCCGACAACCAGATCCTGGGCGTGGTCAAGGCGCTGCGCGAGCAGCAGCCGACGCGCGACGTCGTACTGGTGTCGAAGGACATCAACATGCGCATCAAGGCGCGTGCCCTCGGCCTGCCCGCTGAGGACTACTTCAACGACAAGACGCTCGACGACGGCGACCTCCTCTACACCGGCTCGCTGGCCCTGCCGGTCGATTTCTGGGACAAGCAGGCAAAGACGATCGAGAGCTGGCAGCAAGGCGGCCTGACCTTCTACCGCGTCGGCGGCCCGATCGTCGGCCAGTTCCTCATCAACCAGTTCGTCTTTCTCGAGACGCCGGGTTCGCCGCCGCTGTACGCCAAGGTCACCGAGATCACCGGCAAGACGGCGGTGCTGCGGACCCTGAAGGACTACACCCACCAGAAGAACTCGATCTGGGGCGTGACGGCGCGCAACCGAGACCAGAACTTCGCCTTCAACCTGTTGATGGACCCCGACTGCGACTTCATCACCCTGACCGGCACGGCGGGCTCGGGAAAGACGCTGATGTCGCTGGCCTCGGGCCTGGCCCAGGTGATGGACGATCGCCGCTACACCGAAATCATCGTCACCCGCGTGACCGTGCCGGTCGGCGAGGACATCGGCTTTCTGCCCGGCACCGAAGAAGAGAAGATGGGGCCCTGGATGGGCGCCCTCGACGACAACCTCGAGGTGCTCTCGAAAACCGACAGCGGCGCCGGCGAGTGGGGCCGTGCCGCGACCAGCGACCTGGTGCGCTCGAAGATCAAGATCAAGAGCCTGAACTTCATGCGCGGCCGCACCTTCCTGAACAAGTTCGTCATCATCGACGAGGCCCAGAACCTGACGCCCAAGCAGGTCAAGACGCTGATCACGCGCGCCGGTCCCAGCACCAAGATCGTCTGCCTCGGCAACCTGGCGCAGATCGACACGCCTTACCTCACCGAAGGCAGCTCCGGCCTGACCTACGCCGTCGACCGCTTCAAGGGCTGGGCCCATTCCGGCCACGTGACGCTCGCTCGCGGCGAGCGCTCGCGGCTGGCTGACTTTGCGAGTGACGTGCTCTGAGCGTCGCACCTCTCGCGCGACAAGCGTCGCGCGAGAGCAATCGCGCCTAAATCAATGACTGTGCGCATCCACCGCCGCCGGCCCGTGGTGTGCCTTCGCGGCCATTGCTGCCGAAACGCCGGGCAGCTGCCGGCAATGCTCGTTGATGCCCGGATCCGCCTCGGCGGAGAAACGTGCTGTTGAACCTGAACGGTTGGCCACGTTGATCAGGAATGGCTGGTAGATGCCCGTCCGGGCGTAACTGATGTGCTGGCCTTCGTTCATGTTGGCGATGCCCTTCGACGTGCACGCATACACGTAGATCTCGTGGATGCCTTCGGCGAGGCTGCTCGCATCGAGCGGCAACGAATAGCCGCCTCCTGCAGCCGGCGTGTCGATAGCGGTGGAGCGTTTGACCGCAACAAACCCGTCGACCAGGATGCCGACTTCCAAAATGCCGTGGTTTGCTCCGCTCGCCGACATCATTGCGTCCGTTGAAACGCCGAACAGGACCTGGGCTGTGCCTTTGACTGTGGCACTGCATTGCGCGGGATCGCTGGTGTCTTTGCCCCAGCACCCCATGTTCGTGCTGTCGATCTGGCTGAGGAACACGCCTGCACCCGTATCCGGCGTGGCCGGGAAAATCTTGCCGGGAAGAGGGAGGCCACTCGCGTTCATCACCTTATCGGGCTGCGTGTAGGAAGGTTCGCTTCCTTTGGAAAAATCAAGCTCTGCGTGAATGTTGTGAACGCCGGTGAACCCGTTCGAGACGAACTGAACGGCGTTCTCGCCCCGAATCAGCACCCCCTCGGGAAGGTCGATGGTCTGCTGGTATGGGGCCAGGCCGACGAGTTCGGTGAGCTTCCACGGCGGGGTGGCGGTCAGGCGCCACGAATCGGGCCACGCAAACGGCCGGCCATTGACGACCACGTGATCGCTTGCCGACCAAGCACCCCGGAAATTGCTGCTGCGGATCTGCTCCGTGAAAAGCAGCCGGCGCGAGACGGCTCCGGTCACGGTGTCGGGAATCGTCAGCTTGACGGTCGCGGCAGCGCTGCCGGCGGTCTCGAAGTAGTCGTTGCCTCCATGGGTGAGGCGATAGTTGTGGGTAACTGTCAAAGGTTGCGTCCCAGGGGCCGTGTCGTAGAAGATTGCACCCATGTGCCAGAGCTGCACGGTCTGGTTGTCCTTGGGCGTGTTGTAGCTGAACGTATCCCAGCCGAGTTGGTACTTGTCTGACGTCAGCTTGATGGCATCTGGCGCGGTCTCGAGCACCTTGCGGCCGTCCACATAGAGGACGGCTTGGCTTCGCGAGACCTTCATCTCGTACGTGCGCCGCACGTTCGGCGCCGGCAGGCGGTCCATCCAGGCAAGGTCGGCCTGTGCCGGCTTTTTGGGATCGACGGCGCTCGGCAGGAACGCTCGGGTGCCATCGGGCGAGAAGAACTCGAAACCGACGCCGGTGTTGGCGGTCGTCAGCCGCAGCGTGCCGCCCGCTGGCGTACGGTCTGCACCGTTGAGCGTTACGACGTCTTCAGTGTCCGATGCGTAGGGGCGCAGTTCCATGTAGCCGCTACTGCGCCGGTAGGGCGAGTCCTGGCTCCAGATGATGGTGCGCACGCCGTTATCGGTAAAGTAAACAGGCATCCGAAATCGCATGAATGTCGAAGCGCGGTCGCAGTAAAACGAACCCACGGTGTTGTGGGCGTGGAATTGGGAATTGACGAAGGCACCGTTCAGGTTGGGGTCGTTGCAGGCTGAGTAGGCTGTGTTGATCTTGCGCTCGTCCCACAAGCCGGCGGGCTGGTTGAAGCGCTCGACGAACCCGCTCTGGAACTGACGTGCAAGGGTATCAATGCGTGCAGACGTGCCGTGGAAAGTCACCAGCGTGCTGGGCGCCGAAAGTTTGCCGTACGGACTGACCGCGCGCACCACCGCCACGTAGTCGCCACCGCCGTCTTCGACGTTGACCAAGGGCTGTAGTTGCACCTGGTGAAAGCTCGTCAGCTTCACGAAACTGGCGGGCGCGGACTTCGGCCCCCAGGTGACCTGGTAGCCGTTGCCATCCTGGCGATCGGGCTGGTCGATCCCCCACACCAGCACGGCGTTGTGGTCGTCACCCAAAACGTTGACGGTGGGTGGTGGCAAGTCTTGCGAAGTAGGCGGGGTTGTCTGGTGTTGGGGGCGCGGTGACACCGAGACCGGACGCTTTGAAGCCCTGGAGCGGAGGCAAAGACCCAGGTGGAGACGCGGCAGCAGGAGAGCCGCTGGTAGACGAAGCGGGAGTCGCGCTTGATGTAGTCGTGGCGGCCGTCTCAGTGCCGGAACGGCCGCCACCGCACGAGCTCAATGAGACGAACGCCGACAGCGCGGTCGTCCCCAACACATACGGGATGAACCCGAGCCTCGACTTCGTTTGCATTCATTGCCTCACCTGCGAGAGCGCGCATTCTGAAGACCCGCGCGCATCGTGCCGGTAAGCGAACGCAACAGCCGCGCCGTGCGCTCATTCGTTATCGGACTTCGTCGACAGCTCCCGTCAAGCAACGTGATCAACGCTTGATGAAGACAGCGTCAGCAACGCCGAAGGCCGTGCCGTCGAGCACGGTGACGGGGGCGCCACTGTCAACGTACGCGTTGTGCCGACTGTAGGCGCCGGGTGTCGGCTCGGTGGCCAGCAGGAACAGCCCGAACGTGAAGATCGTGAAGGGGCATGGCGTGACCCCGCAGCCTGCTTGGCCGCAATGCACGACCTGCTCGCAGATCTGTCTCGCTGCACGAAGAGGACTCGAAGCCGCGCCTCAACGGGCGAGGTCGTCGAAGAAGGCCTTGGCGTTGGTGTCACGACCAAGGAAGTCATGCAGGAGCTGGTTGGGCGGCAGTTGGCGGCCGTTGGCGAGCACGGTGTTCCGGTAGCGCGCGCCCACCACCGGATCGAGCCGGTCGGCCGCGAAGGCGGTGCGCAGATCGAGCGCCACCACTTCACTCCACAGGTAGCCGTAGTAGCCTGACGCATAACCGCCGGCGATGTGGCCGAATCCGGCCGGGAACATCGTCCCGGGCACGGTGCCGACCGGCGTCGCGCCTTCCATCTTCTGCCACAGCGCCATGGCCTCGGGCGCGTCGGCGCCGTAAAGGGCCAGGTCGTACGAGGCGTAGAGAAGCTGCCTCGCCTTACCGATGCCTTTGGCGTATGCGCGCGCGACCAGCGCCTTGTCGATCATCTCGTCGGGCACGGGCTCGCAGGTCGGGCAGACCTCGGCGAAGATCTTCAGCACCTTCTTGTCGTAGACCCAGTCCTCTAGCATCTGCGACGGCGCCTCGACGAAGTCGCGCTGCACGCGGGTGCCGGCCTGCGAGGCGTAGCGCGTCTTCGAGAGGTTGTTGTGCAGGGCATGCCCGGATTCGTGCAGCAGCGTTTCGAGCTCGGAAAGCGTCAGCCCCTTGCGGTCCAGGTTGACGACGAGAGCAGCCTGCGGCGTGCGGCCATTGCGGCTGGCACCGTTGCGAAACGACCAGACCGCCGCGTGCTTGAACTTGCCGTCGCGCGGGTACAGGTCGACATAGAGCGAGGCCAGTGGCTGGCCCGAGGCGGCGTCGCTCACGGCGAAAGCCATGACCTCGGCGTGCCACACCTTGGCCGGCACTTGCGTGTAGCGGATGCCGAACATCTTCTCGGCGATCCGCATCACGAAGCGCAGGCTGGCTTCGGGCGGGAAATAGCGCCGAAACGCCTCCTGGTCGACGGCGTAGCGCGCCTGCCGCACCCGGTCGGTATAGAAGCCGAGGTCCCAGCGCTCCAGCCGGGTCGAGGCCAGCGGCGTGCCCGTGAAGTCGGCCTTGGCCTGGCGCAGCTCGGCGAGGTCGCGCTGTTCGGCCTCTGCCACGGCGGCTTTCACCTCGCCGAGAAATCGGCTCGTGTTGACGGTGTTGCGGGCCATGCGCGTGCGCAGGCGGAAGTCGGCGTAGCTCGCGGCGCCGAACAGGCGCGCGTATTCGCGCCGCAGTTGCGCGATCTCGTTGAGTACCTTCAGGTTCGCTTCGGTCCCTTCGTTCTGCTTGGCGCGCCACATGCGCTCGCGCGTGGCCGCCACTTCAGCGCGTTCGTAGACAGGCCCGAGCGTCGGATAGTCGAGGCCGAGCAGGTAGCGGCCGTCGGCGTCGCGCGGCTTGTCTTTCCAGACCGGCTCGGGCACGCCGGCCAGCTCGGCCGCCGTGAAGGCGACGGTGACCCGGGCGTCGCGGATGCGCGCCCCGAACTGCTGCGTCAGTGCGGCGATGCGGTCGTTGAGCTGCCTGGCGCGCTCGCGCGCCGCCGGCGCCAGGCCGACGCCGGCGTCGTCGAAGCCCTCGACCGCGAAGTCGATGTAGCTGCGGTCGATGGCGTCGCGTGGCTGCACCTTCCTGATGGCCCCGTACACGGTTTCGTTCTGCTCGAAGGCCGAGCCGAACTCGGCCCAGCGCAGCGTGCAGGCCTGTGCGGCATCGCGTATGGCCTTGTCGGGATGGACGTTCTCCAGCACGTACAACGGGCCGGAAGCGTCTTCGACGTAGGCTCCGACGTCGTCGAGTGCGGCCAGCCAGCCATCGCCCGGCGGCAACGCCTCGAGCGCGGCGACGCGCGCCGCCGCGCCGGCGAGGCCGGCGTCGCACGCGGCCACGACGGCCTGGGCGTTCTCGTAGGAAGGAAAGGCCGGCCCGGGCAATGCCTCCGGAACCGCGGCCG
>JAYTYH010000612.1:0-2176 GCA_043742485.1 Rhizobacter sp. | reverse complement strand
GGTGACACTGTGGCCCGCGACTCCGTTCGTGGCTTCGCGCCACGACCTCGGCCTGCTCGCGCTGCTCGGTGTCGCGCAGCTCGCGGTGCCGTGCCTCATCGCCGTCGCCGCCGCGCGTCGGCTGGCAGCGCCGGAAGCAGCACTGCTGTCGCTGCTAGAGATCGTCTTCGGCGTCACGTGGACATGGCTCGCAGGCGCCGAGACGCCGAGTCGCGACGTCCTCATCGGCGGCGCCCTGGTGGTGGGCGCGTTGGTTGCTAACGAGGCTCTGGTCATGGCGCGGACGGCCCCGGTGGCCCCGGCGACATGATCGCTGTCGCGCTCGGGACGGCTACGATGCCCGCAAACCGGAACCAGCTCCTCCCGCATGAACGATTCCCGCCGCATGACGACGACGAAACCGCCCCGCAAGTCGAGTGACGCCAAGGCACCGAATGCGCTGCTGATGCTCCTCGAGGGCCGGGCGCCGGTGGAGTTCGTCTCGATGATGGCGTCGCTGCCGTGGTTGCGTCGCCTGCGCCGCGGCGAAGGTCATCCCGTGATGGTGTTTCCGGGCATGGCCGCCAACGACATCAGCACGGTGCCGCTGCGAAACTTCCTGAAAAGCCTGGGCTACATTGCGCAGGCCTGGGGCCAGGGCTTCAACCTGGGTCCGCGGCCCGGTGTGCTCGAGCGCTGCTCCGACGACGTTCGCGCGCTGGCCGACAAGCACGGCCAGCCGGTCAGCCTGATCGGCTGGAGCCTCGGCGGCATCTACGCGCGTGAGATGGCAAAGCTGCACCCCGAGATCGTGCGTTGCGTCATCACCCTCGGCACGCCGTTCACCGGCCATCCGAAAGCAACCAACGCCTGGCGCTTGTACGAACTCATCAGCGGCGGCGATGTCGGCGACACGCGGGTGCTCGAGCAGATCCGCCAACCACCGCCGGTGCCGACGACCTCGATCTATTCGCGCACCGACGGCATCGTCGCCTGGCGCTGCAGCATCAACGAGCCGGGCCCGCTGGTCGAGAACATCGAGGTCCACGCCAGCCACGTCGGCATGGGCATGAACCCGCTCGCTCTCTATGCCATCGCCGACCGGCTGGCGCAACCGGTCGGCGCCTGGCGACCTTTCGATGCGTCGGGGGTGCGGCGCTGGTTCTTCCGCACCGGCCAGAACGAGCCGGCCGCGGCGGCTGTCTGACGGCCGCCGGGCATGCGAGTCACCGCCAACGGCATCTCCCTCGAGGTCGAAGACCACGGCCCGCCATCGGGCGAGCCGCTGCTGCTGGTCATGGGCCTCGGCATGCAACTTCTCGGCTGGCCCGAGGGCTTCGTCGACATGCTGGTGGGCCGCGGCTTTCGCGTCGTCCGCTTCGATAACCGTGACATCGGCCTGAGCCAGAGCTTCGATGCCGGCGGTGTTCCCAACCTGGCGCTAGACGCCATTCGCCATGCGCTCGGCCTGCGCGTGAAGAGCTCCTACACGCTCACCGACATGGCCGCCGACAGCATCGGCGTGCTCGATGCTCTCGGCATCGCCAAGGCGCACGTCTGCGGCGCATCGATGGGCGGGATGATCGCGCAGCGCATGGCGGCGCGCTGGCCCGATCGCGTGCGAAGTCTGAGCCTGATGATGACGAGCAGTGGCTCGCGTAGGCTGCCTGGCCCTTCGATGAAGGTGCGCAGTGCGTTGATCGCGCGGCCCCCGGATCCGACGGCGATCGACAGCATCGTCGGGCACTACGTCAAGCTCTACGGCCTGATCGGCAGTCCGGCTTACCCGGCTTCGAAGGAGTATCGGCACAAGCTCTTCACGGTCTCGGTGAGGCGCTCGTACCGGCCGGCCGGCACCGCGCGCCAGATGGTCGCCATCGTCGCCGACGGCGACCGCAGCAGCCTTCTCGCCGGCATCGCCGCACCGACGCACGTGATCCACGGCGACGCCGACGTGCTCGTCCCCGTGGCGGCCGGACGCGACCTCGCGGCGCGCATTCCCGGTGCCACGCTCGACGTCATCGACGGCATGGGTCATGACCTGCCGTTCGAGCTCTGGCCTCGCTTCACCGCCGGCATCGCGACCGTCGCCGCGCGCGCCTGACGCCGGGCCGCCGGCTCGCGCCCGGCACAATCGTCGCGATGACGCCGAGCACCTTCAGCCCATGGCGACTTTCGGTCGCGCCGATGATGGACT
>JAYTYH010000611.1:0-4409 GCA_043742485.1 Rhizobacter sp. | reverse complement strand
CTTGTCCATGTCGTCGCGCTCGGCCAGAAAGTTCGGGTCGATCAGCGGCGCGGCCATCGGATCGGCGCTGGCGAGCTTCAGCGAACCGCGGCTCTTCGGGCGCAGCAGGCACACGTGGCACGAGTAGCCGTGGCCGAAGGTGGTCTTCCTGCCATGGTCGACGAGCTTGCCGACGACGAAGTGAAGCTGCAGGTCGGGCCGCTCGACGCGGTCGTCGCTGCGCAAGAAGCCGCCGGCCTCGGCGAAGTTCGTCGTCAGCATTCCCCTGCGCGCGAGACGCCAGTCGACGATGCCGCGGAGCAGGCGGAGCGCGCCGCGCAGCGAGAGCCCGAACAGGTCGCTCAGGTGGGGCGCGTCGAGCACCGCGACGACGTCGACGTGGTCGTGCAGGTTGCGGCCGACGCCGGGAAGGTCGCGCTCGACCGCGATGCCGAGTGCGCGCAGGCGCTCGGCCGGGCCGATGCCCGAGAGCATCAGCAGCTGCGGCGACTGCAGTGCGCCGGCGCACAGCAGCACCTCGCGACGCGCCCGCAGCGTCGTCGTGGCGCCGCCGATCCGGACCTCGACGCCGACGGCACGGCGCTGCTCGAGCAGCACCCGGCTCGTCTGCGCGCCGGTGACCACGCGCAGGTTGGAGCGCGACAGGTTCGGTGTCAGGTAGGCCTTGGCAGCGCTGAAGCGCTCGCCGGCGCGGTGCGTGACCTGGTAGCTGCCGGCGCCTTCCTGGCTCGGGCCGTTGAAGTCGGCGTTGCGCGCATAGCCGGCCTGCACGGCAGCGTCGACGAAGACCGGGCCGAAGCGATGCGGGCTGCGCAGATCCATGACGTTGAGCGGGCCGCCAGTGCCGTGCAGTGCGTCGGCGCCGCGCTCGTTGTGCTCGGCACGTTTGAAGTACGGCAGCACGTCGGCCCAGGCCCAGCCGGGGTTGCCTGCGGCGGCCCAGCTGTCGTAGTCCTGCGGCTGGCCGCGCACGTAGACCATGGCGTTGATGGAGCTCGAGCCGCCGAGCACCTTGCCGCGCGGCTGGTAGCCGCGGCGGCCGCCGAGCCCGGGCTGCGGCACCGTGTCGAAGCCCCAGCCGTGGGCGCCCGTCTTCGCGAGCAGGGCGATGCCTGCCGGGCAGTGGATGAGCGCGCTCTTGTCGACCGGACCGGCCTCGAGCAGGCAGACGCTCACGGCCGGGTCTTCGCTGAGCCGCGACGCCAGCACGCAGCCGGCCGAGCCGCCGCCGACGATCACGTAGTCGAACGCGTCGCCGCCGTCGATGGCCTTCGCGGTTGCGCTGAGCCCGGGCGCACTCATTTGCCGAAGGCCTTGCGCGAGCCGTCCCCGAAGACCTCGTCGTCGCGCAACACGCTGCCGTCGGCGTCGAGCTCGCGTTCCCGCGTGACGCGGCCCTTGTCATCGAAGCTGCGCTCGCCGCGCAGGTGGCCTTCGGCGTCCCAGCTGCGGTGCACGCCGGTGGCGAGCTCCTGGCGACGAAAGCCGGTCGCGGTCTGCAGCCAGGCGCCTTCGGAGGCCTTGCGGCCGTTGTCGTGATGGCCCGTTTCGCGGCGCAGCGAGCGACCGCCGCCGTCGCTGATGTATTCGGTGAGATCTCTCGGCTGGCCGTTCAGGTACCAGTGCTGCTCGGAGACCGGCTCGACGCCGCGCTCGCCGGCCCGCCAGCGCTTCTCCTGGACGAGCTTGCCGCTCTCGTGAAACTCCTGTTCGAGGGTGACGACGCGGTGCGGTCGATCACCGGCAGGGCGGCCCGGCACGTCCTGCAGCACCCATGCCGTTTCCTTGCGCTTGACGCCGTCGGCAGCGAAGGTGCGCTCGAGGCCGGCGCGCGGTCCCGCCTCCTGCAGGTTGCGCACACTGCCGTCGTCCCACAGCGTTTCGCTGCGCCGGCGCTCGCCGCGCTCGTAGGCCAGGCGCATTCGCGGCTGGCCCTTGGTGCCGTAGAGCACGACGTTCGAGACGCCGCCACTGAAGCCGCAGGCCTTGGCGTCGTCGAAGTGCGGTGCCAGCACGGCGCTCGGGCCGCAACGCAGGTCGGTGAGCTGGCCCTCGGCGCTGAATTCGGCCGAGGCCTGCTCGCGCTCGTCGTCGCCGCGAAAGCCGACGCGCTTCAGCGTGCCGGTCGGATACCAGCTTCGGGCGACGCCGATCGTGTTGCCGTCGCGCTGGGTGTCCTCGCGGACCAGCACCGGTCTGGAGCCGGCGCCGGCCACCGCGAACTCACGCGACAGGCCGTCGCGGTTGCCGCGGGCGTTGATGCGGTACTCGCGTTCGACGGCACCATTCTTGAAGGTGCGCACCACGCCCATGAAGACGCCGCCTTGAAGCTCCTGCTCGCGCAGGACCGGGCCGCCTTCGCCGTCGCGGCAGCGCATGACGCCGGTCTTGCCCTGCGTCGTGTTGCCATTGTTCGGGTTGACGTGTTCGCCATTGAGTTCGCACGATTCGACGGCGACTGCCGGGCCGCAGGCGAGCGCGGCGAGGCCCAGAAAAACGCGGGCGACAATGGTTCGATGCACTTTCGAATTGTGCCGCGTCGCAGTGGCGTCGCCATGGCGCTGGGCGCCGCACTGGCCATCGCGGCGGCTCTGCTGCACATCAACTTCAGCGGCGGCGAGAAGAAGATCGAGCGCCGCATCGAGCGCCTCTACTCGCTCGAGGACTCGCGCTTCGTGCAGGAGCTCGGTGCCTTGCTTGGGCCGCCGGTGGTGGGCGGGAACCGCTACCGCGTGCTCCTCAACGGCGACGAGATCTTCGCGGCGATGCTGGCTGCCATTCGCGGTGCCCGGCAGACCATCACCTTCGAGTCGTACATCTACTGGTCGGGCGACATCGGCCGCGAGTTCGCCGCCGCGCTCGCCGAGCGGGCCCGTGCCGGTGTCAAGGTGCACGTGCTGCTCGACTGGGTCGGCAGCGCCAAGATGGACGAAGCGCTCGTCGCCGAAATCGCCGACGCCGGCGGCCAGGTCCGCCGCTATCACCCGCCGAGCTGGACCCATCTCGGCCGCCTCAACAACCGCACCCACCGCAAGCTGCTCGTCGTCGACGGCAAGCTCGGCTTCACCGGCGGTGTCGGCATCGCGCCCGAGTGGACCGGTCACGCCCAGGACCCGGAGCACTGGCGCGACAGCCACTTCGCCATCGAAGGGCCGGTGGTGGCGCAGATGCAGGCGGTGTTCCTCGACAACTGGATCAAGCTCACCGGCGAAGTCCTGCACGGGCCGGGCTACTTTCCGTTGCTGGAGGCCGTGGGCGATGGTCACGCCCAGATGTTCAGCAGCTCGCCGACCGGCGGTGCTGAGAGCATGGCCCTGATGTACCAGCTCGCGATCACCGCGGCGACGCGATCGATCGACCTCTCGGCGGCGTATTTCGTGCCCGACGACCTCAGCCTGCGCGTCCTCGTCGACGCACTGAAGCGCGGCGTCAGGCTGCGCATCGTCGTGCCCGGCGAGCACATCGACTCCGACGCCGTGCGCAGCGCCTCGCGCGCGCAAATGGGGGCCGTTGCTTGCGGCCGGCGCCGTCATCGCGGAATACGAGCCGACCATGTACCACTGCAAGGTCATGATCGTCGACGGCCTGCTCGTCTCGGTCGGCTCCACCAACTTCGACAACCGCTCGTTCCGGCTCAACGACGAAGCCACGCTCAACATCGTCGATGCGGTTTTCGCCGCTGCCCAGACAGCGGTCTTCAACGCCGACCTCGCGCAGTCGCGGCCCGTGACCTACGCCGCCTGGATCGATCGGCCGTTCAGGGACAAGGTCGCCGAGCGCTTTGCGGCGCTGATCGGCTCGCAGCTCTGACCGCCGCCGTGCCTACAAGAGCTGTTCGGGGACGAACCAGCCCATCAGCATGTTGTGCACGCGCAGCCAGAAGGTCGACTCCGGCTCGACGCCGAGGATCATTTCCTTGTCGTCGTCGAGCGTCAGCCACTGCAGGTTGGTCGTCTTCGGCTGGAAGCGGACGCGGTAGGCGCTCTCGAGCTTGCTGATGTTGATGACCCGCAGCAACTCCTTGGCGAGCGCCGGGTTGTCTATGAACATGCCGAGCTCGGTATTGGCGCTTGCCGAACGCGGGTCGAGGTTCATCGAGCCGATGAAGACCGTCTTGTGGTCGATGATGGCCGTCTTGGCGTGCAGGCGGCCGAGCGACGAGCCGAACATGCCGAGCCGCTTCGTCGTCTGCGTGCGTGTCGGGCTCAGCTCGTAGAGGTCGACGCCGGCGGCGGGCATGCCGGGGCGGTACTTCGCGTAGCCGTTGTCGGCCCGAGGCGCAGGGAATTCGCCGCGGTTGAGCCGCTTGATGCGGCCGGCTTCGAGGTCGCGCTCGTCGCGGGGCCGCCGCTGGGTCTTACGGCTTCGATAACCGGTGAAAAAAGGGTCGGCGGAACATTCCCGCAAAG
>JAYTYH010000610.1:0-3676 GCA_043742485.1 Rhizobacter sp. | reverse complement strand
CTGCGCGCCATGCTCGTGCGCGAACGACAGTTCGCGACGACCGCTGCTCACCAATTGCGCACGCCGCTCGCAGGACTGCAGTTGGGTTTGGCCCGTGCTGCGGCAGCACCTGACCTCGAGAGCGCCCGCCAGGTGTTGCATGAGCTCGAGCAATCGACCCAGCGTACGGCCAGGCTCTCACAGCAACTCTTGATGTTCGGCCGACTCGACCCGGAGTCCAGCCAAGGCCTCGACCGCACCAAAGTCAATCTCGTCGATCTGACCCGGGACGTGGGCAGCGCGTTCGCCGAAAGCTTCCTCGACAAGGGCATCAGCTTCGAACTTCGCGAACCGGGCGAGACGATACTTGTCGACGTTCAGCCCGAGTTGATAGCCGAGGCGATTGGAAATATTCTTGATAACGCGTTGCGCCACACGCCCGGTGGAGGACGCGTCGTCATCGAGTTCGAGAGCCTGCCGGCGACGCTCCGAGTGTGCGACTCCGGTCACGGTGTCGGGGAAGACGAATACGACTCGATCTTCGAACGCTTTGTCCGTGGGCGAGGAGCAAGCGGCATTGGCAGCGGGCTTGGTCTGGCAATCGTGCGTGATGTAGCCAAGCTGCACGGCGCACGTGCAAGAGCTCGGCTGGCCGGCGAACGGGGACTTTGCGTAGAAATCGTTTTCGGCGATGAGCGACCACTGCAGAAAACTTCGTGAACGGCCAAACGCGCTCGTGTTTGGGCGTTAATAAGGCCTCCCCTAAGTTATTGACTTTATTGGTAGGCCGTGTTGGGATCGAACCAACGACCAAAGGATTATGAGTCCTCTGCTCTAACCGACTGAGCTAACGGCCCACGAGAAAATTGTAGGCGGCAGGCTTCGCGAGCCTTTGCTACTTCGCGCTCAACGCATTGCTGACCAGCCGCGACGTGATGTCGACGATCTGGATCATTCGGTTGTACGCCATGCGCGTCGGCCCGATGACGCCGAGCGTGCCGACGACCTTGCCGTCGACCTCGTACGGCGCCGAGACGATGGACAGCTCTTCGAACGGGACCACCAGGCTCTCGCCGCCGATGTAGATGCGCACGCCCTCGGCACGGCTCGAGACGTCGAGCAGTCGCATGAGCTGCGTCTTCTGTTCGAAGAGATCGAAGAGCTTCCTCAGGCTGCCCATGTCGCTCGAGAAGTCGCTCACCGTCAGCAGGTTGCGCTCGCCGGCGATCACGACCTGCTCGTGGCTCTCGGCGACGGCATCGCTGCCGGCCTGCACCGCCGCCTGCATCAGCGACGCGATCTCGGCGCGCAGCGTGTCGACCTCGGTCTTGAGGCGCTCGCGCACGTCTTCGAGCGTCAGGCCGCTGTAGTTCTGGGTCAGGAAGTTGCTGGCTTCGAGCAACTGCGTCGTGGTGTAGTCCTGCGCCGTGAAGATGACGCGGTTCTGGACGTCGCCATCGGGCGCGACCAGGATCACCAGCACGCGCCGCTCCGACAGCCGCATGAACTCGATGTGATGGAACACGCTCGCCTTCTTGGGCGCCGTGATCACGCCGACGAAGCTCGACAGGCTCGACAGCAGCTGCGCCGCGTTGGCGATGACGCGCTGCGGCTGGTCAGCGTGCAGCTGCGCCTGGATCGCCTCGCCGCCGCCGCTGCCGCCCGGCAAACGCGCCGGCTGCGCTGTCAGCATGGTGTCGACGAAGAGGCGGTAGCCGCGCGCCGTCGGGATGCGACCGGCGCTCGTGTGCGGGCTGGCGATGAGGCCGAGCTCCTCGAGATCGGCCATGACGTTTCGGATCGTGGCCGGCGAGAGCTCGAGGCCGCTGGCGCGCGAAAGAGTGCGCGATCCGACCGGCTGACCGTCGGCGATGTAGCGTTCGACGAGTGCCTTCAAAAGGGTCCTGGCGCGCTCGTCAAGCATGGGTTCTGTCGAGGTGGGGAGAGCCATTTTCGCCTGCGTCGAAAAGGGTCGCTGTGGTGTAATCCCGCGGATGTCGATCCGCTTCCGGCACGCAGCGCTCGTCGGCAAATTCAACGCCGGCAGCATCGGTGACAAGCTCGAATCAGTGGCCGCTTTCCTGGTCGGCCAGGGCCTCGAGGTCTCGCTGGAAATAGAGACCGCCAACAATGCCGGGATCACCTCCTGGCCCGCGCTCGACGCTGCCGCGCTCGGCGCCGCCTGCGACATCGCGGTCGTCGTCGGCGGCGACGGCACCATGCTCGGCATCGCCCGCCAGCTCGCCCGCTACGACCTGCCGCTGGTCGGCATCAACCAGGGTCGGCTCGGCTTCATCACCGACATCGCCTTCGACGATTTCGAGACCTCGCTGCGAGCCATCCTGGAAGGCGAGTACGACGAGGAGCGACGCTCACTGCTCGAGGGCGGTGTGAGCCGCGACGGCGCGACGCTGTTCGAAGGCGTGGCGCTGAACGACGTGATCGTGAGCCGCGGCGCCACCGCCGGCATGGTCGAGCTGCGTGTCGAGATCGACGGCATCTTCGTGGCACAACTCCGTGCCGACGGCCTCATCGTCGCCTCGCCGACGGGCTCGACGGCCTATGCGCTTTCGGCCGGCGGGCCGATCCTGCACCCCGGCATCGCCGGCTGGTGCTGGTGCCGATCGCGCCGCACGATCTCTCGAATCGGCCCATCGTCGTGCCCGACGCCGGCGAGGTCACGATCGAGATCGTTGCCGGCCGCGACGCCAGCGTGAACTTCGACATGCAGTCGCTGACGAGCCTGGCGCATGGCGACCGCATCAGCGTGCGCCGCTCGGCGCATCGCGTCCGCTTCCTGCACCCGCGTGGCTGGAGTTACTACGCCAACCTGCGCAGCAAGCTGCACTGGGCTTCCGGAGCCGTTTGATGTCGACCCCCACGTCGCTTGCCCCCTGCCCCCCGGGGGGTCAACCAGCCGCCTTGGGGCAGACCTTCGCCGGCTGACATGCTGCATCGCCTCGCAATCCGCGACTTCGTCATCGTCGACGTGCTCGAAATCGAGTTCGGGGCCGGCCTGACCGTGCTCACCGGCGAGACCGGCGCCGGCAAGTCGATCCTGGTCGATGCCTTGCAGCTCGCGCTCGGTGGACGCGGCGACGCCGGCGTGGTGCGCGAAGGCGCCAGCCGCGCCGACATCGTCGCGGAATTCGACACGCCGCCCGGCCTGGCCGCCTGGCTGGTCGATGCCGCCTTCGACGCCGACGCCGGCGATGCCGGGCGCCTGCTCGTGCGCCGCACGATCGACGCGCAGGGGAAAAGCCGCGCCTGGATCAACGGCGGCGCCGCCACCATCGCCCAGTTGCGCGAGGCCGGCGAGCGGCTGCTCGACATCCACGGCCAGCACGCCTGGCAAAGCCGGACCCGCGCGCCCTCGGTGCGCGCCGTGCTCGACGCCTACGCGCAGCTCGACACCGCACCGCTCACCGCCCGTTTCGCGGGCTGGCGCGCTGCCAGTACGGCGCTCGCCGCGGCCGGCGAAAAGCAGGGCGAGCTCGACCGCGAGCGCGAGCGCCTGGCCTGGCAGATCGGCGAGCTCGACAAGCTGGCACCCGGCGCCGGCGAATGGGAAGAGATCGACGCCGAGCACACGCGGCTCGCCAACGGCCAGTCGCTCATCGATGCCGCCAGCGGCGCCCTCGCCGCGATCTCCGGAACCGACGCCGACCTCGGCGCCGACGCGGGCACGCTGACCAGC
>JAYTYH010000609.1:0-3583 GCA_043742485.1 Rhizobacter sp. | reverse complement strand
CAGGTTGCACCTCGATGCGGATGGCGTTCTTGAAGCCGATCTTCTCGAAGGCCTTGTTCCACTCGAGAATGCCGGCGCTGATGGCGGCCCGGTACTTGACAGGGACCGTGCGGTCGATCCAATAGGTGATGGCCTTGACCGGCTCCGAGAGGGCCGCGTCGGGCTCCTTTTTCTCGAGCCGCCAGCGGTTGACGAAGCGTTGCCGCGGCGTGCGCTGCAGGTCGTCGCTGAAGTCGTAGCGGCCGCTCTCGAAATAGCCGACCCGCGCGTCGGCCTTGCGACCGTGCATGGCCTGGTCGGGCAGGCGCGCCATCGAGTAGGCGATGGTAAGGAACATGCTGCGCGGATCAGGCAGCGAGCGCGGTGCCGATGGCTGCGGCGAGCCCGGCGGCGTGCCCGGCTGCGGCACCGAGATCGACGCCGTCGCGTAGTGCGCGAGCACCTCGAGCACCATCACCTCGGGCGAGGACCGGGCCGCGGTGATGGCGGAGTTGCGCGGGTCGAACGAGTAGCCCTGCCGGTACGCGCGCTGCAGGTCCGTGCCGAAGCCGAGCAGGTCGCCGAGGAAGAGCGCGTTGGCCTCGACGAGCACCGAGTTGCGCTCCGGCTCGGGCAGGCTGAGCACCGGCGCGCTGGCCAGCAGGCTCGGCGAATAGGCTGCTTCGACGGCACGCGCTTCCGGCGTGCCGGCCGCGGCCACGTAGCCGACGTTGCGCCAGATCAGCTGCATCTGGTTGTAGACGCGCCTGAATTCGACGATGCCGCTGTCTTCCATCAAGCCGCCGAAGAACATGCGTTCGCCGATGCCAGTCTTGAGTTTGGGCGACATCATGAAAGGCTGGTTCAGGTCGCTCGGCTTGAGCTCGATCCAGACCTTGTCGTCCTTCTGCCAGAGCGTCAGCATGCCGTCGATCCGCTTGGCGCCTTTGACGACATCGGCGAACGGGCGCAATGGCCCGGTCACGGCGGCGACCGCAGCGGCGCCGGGCGGGTGCGGCCCGGAGGCAGCGCCACCGGGGCCGACGGCGCCGCGCGGTGCGGACGCCGACGGCGCCGCGGCGATCGCGGCAGCGCCGGCGCTGTTGCCGGCGGGCTGCAGCGTCGAGCAGGCGCTCAGCAGGACTGCGGCCATGGCGATGACCCAGAGCGGGCAGGCGGGCGGCGGGCTCGAGGCCATCGGCACTCCTCGTTGATTTCGATCGGTCGACTTCATGCGATCGATGTAGAGAGGCGGCTCGGCAAAAGGTTCGCCGCCCCGGGAAGAAAACCGCTCAATGCATCGGCCGGAAGCGCAGGCGCTTGGGCTTTGCGCCTTCTTCGCCGAGGCGCTTCTTCTTGTCGGCTTCGTACTCTTGGTAATTGCCGTCGAAGAAGGTCCACTTCGAGTCGCCTTCGGCGGCAAGGATGTGGGTTGCGATGCGGTCGAGGAACCAGCGGTCGTGGCTGATGACCATGATCGAGCCGGCGAACTCGAGCAGCGCGTCTTCGAGGGCGCGCAGGGTCTCGACGTCGAGGTCGTTCGACGGCTCGTCGAGCATCAGCACGTTGGCGCCGGCAATCAGCGTCTTGGCTAGGTGCAGCCGGCCGCGCTCGCCGCCCGAGAGATTGCCGACGAGCTTTTGCTGGTCGTTGCCCTTGAAGTTGAACTTGCCGAGGTAGGCCCGGCTCGGCATCACGAACTTGCCGACGACCAGGTTGTCGAGGCCGCCCGAGACGTCCTGCCACACGGTCTTGTCGTTCTCGAGCTCCTCGCGGCTCTGCTCGACGAAGGCCATCTTTACCGTCGAGCCCATCTTGACGGTGCCGCTGTCGGGCTTTTCCTTGCCGGCGATCATGCGGAAAAGCGTCGACTTGCCGGCGCCGTTCGGGCCGATGATGCCGACGATGGCGCCGGCAGGCACCTTGAAGCTGAGGTTGTCGATGAGCAGGCGATCGCCGAAGCTCTTGCTGACGCCCTCGAACTCGATGACCTCATGGCCGAGCCGCTCGGCGACCGGTATGAAGATCTCGTTGGTCTCGTTGCGTTTCTGATATTCGACGTCAGAGAGCTCCTCGAACCGCGCCATGCGCGCCTTGCTCTTGGCCTGGCGCCCTTTCGGGTTCTGGCGCACCCACTCGAGCTCCTTCTTCATCGCCTTCGTGCGCGCGTCTTCGGTCTTTTGCTCCTGCTCGAGACGGGCTTCCTTCTGCTCGAGCCAGGTCGAGTAGTTGCCCTTGTACGGAATGCCCGAGCCGCGGTCGAGCTCGAGGATCCACTCGGCGGCGTTGTCGAGGAAGTAGCGGTCGTGGGTGATGGCCACGACGGTGCCCGGGTAGCGCGCCAGGAACTGCTCGAGCCAGTCGACCGACTCGGCGTCGAGGTGGTTGGTGGGCTCGTCGAGCAGCAGCATGTCCGGCTTGGAGAGCAGCATGCGGCAGAGCGCGACGCGGCGCTTCTCGCCCCCGGAAAGCTTGCCGACGATCGCGTCCCACGGCGCCAGGCGAAGCGCGTCGGCAGCGATCTCGAGCTGCATGTCGGTGTTTTCGCTGCCGGCCGCGGCGATGGTCGCCTCGAGCTCGGCCTGCTCGGCGGCGAGCTTGTCGAAGTCGGCGTCGGGGTCGCCGTATTCGGCATAGACCTCGTCGAGCCGCTTCTTGGCCGCGAGCGCGCCGCCGATGCCTTCCTCCACGGCCTCGCGAACGGTCTGCTCCGGGTTCATCACCGGCTCCTGCGGCAGGTAGCCGATCTTCAGGCCGGGCATCGGCGTCGCCTCGCCCTCGATGTCCTGGTCGATGCCGGCCATGATCTTAAGCAGCGTCGACTTTCCCGAGCCGTTGAGCCCGAGCACGCCGATCTTGGCGCCGGGGAAAAAGCTGAGGGAGATGTTCTTGAGGATCTGTCGCTTGGGCGGAACGATCTTGCCCACGCGGTTCATCGTGAAGACGTACTGAGCCATGACTACCTTGAAGTGACGAGGCGCGCCGGAGGACCCGGGGCCGGTCGCCTATTGTCGCCGCACCCGTTGCGGCGCACCGGCGGGCCTGCTGGCGTCCCTGCTCCATCAACCAGGAGTCGAATGCATGAGCGCAGTCAAGGGCACGGTCAAGGAAGGCACGAAGACGTTCAACTACAGCGAGATCTCGTCGGGCGTGCACCGCGGGATCGAAATGACCGAACAGGGGACCGGGGCGAAGGACGCAACCCATACCTACTATCTCTACAGCGTCGGCCAGGACGACAAGCTGCACAACATCCACGACCTGCCCGTGTACAACAAGGACCAAGCCGGCCTCTACAAGAGTCTCGCGGCAGCGCTCGCAAAGAAGTGGGTGACGCAGGGCAAGTGGCCGGCCGCTGGCTGGGAATTCACGTTCGACAAGAACCAGATCCAACTGCACCTGAACAAGAAGTAAGACACGAAGAACCCCGTCGACCCGGTTCTGTTGCGGGTGTCGGCGGGGCACCTGCCTCTACAATCGGTGTATGCGGCGTTGAATCCAGTCTTCTTCGCTGACGTCATTTCCGACGCTGCGCCTCCCAAGCGCAAGAACAAACGACCTGCCTGTGACTGGCGCCCACCTGCTGGGCGCGTCGGGCCGGTCT
>JAYTYH010000608.1:0-2051 GCA_043742485.1 Rhizobacter sp. | reverse complement strand
GGCCCGGTGGTGCCGCCGCCGACGACGACGATGTCGGTCTCGAGCAGCACGGGCACCTGGCGCGCCGGCTCGGTGATGTAGGAAACGGGCGTGGTCATTTCGTGCTCACTCCAGCTCGATCTGTGCGCGCTTGACGATCGGGCCCCACTTGTCGGTCTCCGCAGCCATGAAGCGGCCGAACTCCTCCGGGCTGTCGCCGACCGTGGTGGCCCCCATGGCCGCGAGACGGTCCTTGATGTCGGGCGAGCGCAGGATGGCGACCACCTCGCGGTTCAGCCGGTCGACGATCGGCTTCGGCGTTCCGGCCGGCGCGAGCAGGCCGAACCAGGCCACCGCCTCGAAACCCGGGAAGCCCGCTTCGGCCATGGTCGGCACGTCGGGCAGCGCCGCGGCACGCGTCTTGGTGGTGACGGCGAGCGCCTTCAGCTTGCCCTGCTTCACGTGTGGAGAAACCGGAACGATGTTGTCGAACATGATGTCGACGTTGCCGCCCATCAGGTCGAGGTGGGCCGGAGGGCTGCCCTTGTACGGTACGTGCAGGAGGTCGACCCCAGCCAGCGCCTTGAACAGCTCGCCGCTCAGGTGGTGCGAGGTGCCGACGCCCGAAGAGGCGAAGGTCACCTTGCCCGGGTTCTTCTTCGTGTAGTCGACCAGCTCGGCCACCGACTTGGCGGGGAAATCGCTGCGCGTCACCAGCACCAGCGGCGTGATCGTCATCAGCGTGACGGGCGCGAAGTCGCGCGCCAGGTCGAACGGCAGCTTGCGGTAGACGTGCTTGCCGATCGGCAGCGCCGCCGTCGCCATGGTCAGCGTGTAGCCATCGGCCGGCGCCTTGGCGCCGGCATCGGTGCCGATGTTGCCGCCGGCCCCCGGCTTGTTGTCGACGAGCACCGGCTGGCCGAGCGACTTGGCGAGGCGCTCGCCGACCATGCGCGCGATCGTGTCGGAGGCTTGGCCAGCCGGGAAGGGAACGATGACCTTGATCAGCCGGTTCGGGTAGTCCTGGGCAAGCGCCGAGGTGCAGAAAGCCGCGGTGGCGGCGAGCGCGAGCAGAAGGTGTTTCATGCGATTTCCTTTTTCGAGAGAGGCTTCGCGCCGGCCGGGCGCGCGAAGGCAGAGGCCGTCTTCTGGCTGGCGAACGCTTGCGGCTGGTAGGCCTCGAGCGAGGTCTGGTAGGAGCGCCGCACGTGCCCGGCGGCCAGCGATTCGGCGCGGCCTTCGTCGCGCTGGCTGATCGCCTCGAAGATCGCGCGGTGGTCTTCGATGGCCGTCTTTCGCTGCGCCGCGCTGGCCCGGCCAACGGCGCGGCGCGACATCACGATCTGCGCGTTCAGCGACTGCAGCATCGCCTGCAGGCGGGTGTTGCGGGCGGCGCCGATCACGATGTCGTGAAAGTCGTGGCCCGTCTGCGCCCAGCGCTCTTCGTCGCGCTCGCGCTCGTATCGCGCGCACAGCTTGCCGAGCGCTTCGATCTCGCTCGCGGTGGCGCGCAGCGCCGCATAGCGTGTCGCGCTGGACTCGAGCACCTCGCGCAGCTCGAAGAACTCGCGCAGGTCGTCGAGCGAGCGGCGCGGCACGGCATAGCCGCGCGACGGCAGCACCTCGACATAGCCCTCGCGGGCCAGCGCCTGCAGCGCCTCGCGCACCGGCGTGCGGCTCATGCCGAGATCGGCAGCCAGGTGGATCTCGTACAGCGGCTGGCCTTCGGCCACGGCGCCCCTGAAGAGCCGGTCGCGCAGCTCGGTGTAGGCGCGGGCGGTCAGGCCGTCGGCCTTGGGCGGGAGATTCATGGATTCACTGTGTATACATAAAGAGTTTCGGTGCGCCTTCCCGGGGGCGCATCAGGACTTCCCCGAGCGCGACTCACAGCATCCGCCACGGCCGCGGCTTGCCACGCGTTCTTCGCACCCGGGAATCGATTGATACTGGACCATGATCGACGCTTGGCTGCCCGCCTACTTCGCCACCGGCGCCTTCGTCGGTTTTCTGGCCGGGCTGCTCGGCATCGGCGGCGGCATGACGCTGGTGCCGGTGCTGGCGGCGATGTTCAC
>JAYTYH010000607.1:0-3615 GCA_043742485.1 Rhizobacter sp. | reverse complement strand
CCCAATAAGATTTGCGTGATCAGAAAGCCCGACAATCAAAAGAACAGGTCGACACCCACTCAGCCAAATGGAAGGACTTCGCCATGGAGCAGGACGACGGCGAGAACCGCGATACCGCACAGACCGTCGAACCCGTCGAGCCGTTGGCGAGCGGCACGGGACGGTGAGTCCATGTCCTGCTATCGGCGACGTTGATGAGCGTGCGGTGCGTTACGAGAGAGCTCAAATACAGGACCAGTAAGCAACGGCGCGAGCCCGCTGGACTTACGGTGCCAACCGAGACAGCGGAACGAGCAGATCGAGATAGCGGCGAGCGATGATCTGCCAGTCGTAGCCGGCGGCTCGCGCCGGACCGCACTGCCGCATACGCTGGCGCAAGTCCGCATCACCGAGCACGCTCAGCATGCCTTCCATGAGTGTTTCGACCCGAGCGTCGGGCAACAGATGCGCGATGCCGGCGGCGAACTCCGGAAACGCCGTGTTGTCGAGCGTGATCACGGCTGTACCGCACGC
Source organism: Rhizobacter sp. (assembly GCA_043742485.1). Lineage (GTDB taxonomy): Bacteria > Pseudomonadota > Gammaproteobacteria > Burkholderiales > Burkholderiaceae_C > Schlegelella_A. The sequence continues at coordinate 3,102 of JAYTYH010000607.1, read as the reverse complement.
CATGGCCTCGAGTACCGGCATGCCGAACCCTTCGTAGGACGAAGGGTAGATCATCAGACCGCAGGCGTTGTAGGCTAGTGCGATCTCGGTGTGCGGCGCATGAGGAATAGCCACCACGTCGTCTCGCAAGCCGAGCGTTGCGACTTGCGCGGCGAAGGAGGTGCCGGGCAGGGCGGTGCCGATCAGGACCAGCTTATGCTCGATGCTGCGCTCGCGCTTGAGCCGCGCGAACGCCTCGAGCAAGGCGGGCAGATTGCGCCGCCGGGTCGGCTTGCCCACATACAAGATGAAGGGCGCGTCAGAGCCGAGGTTGCGAATGCGCCATGCCGACAGCATCGCCGCATCGTCGATCGGCCGGAAGAGTGCCGTGTCGACGCCATCGGGCACGACGTGCACATGCTCGGCGGCGATGCCGTAGAAGCGCACCATGTCGGCGCGGCTGAACTGGCTGACGGTCGTCACCACGTCGGCACAGCGGGCGCTCAACTGATAGGCCACCCGCGCCTTGGTCCGCGGCCACCAGTGAAAGACTTCGCGGCGTTCGGCGTAGCCTTCGTACGAGCCGTGATGCGCAACCAGCGTCGGGCAGCGCGCCAGCACCGGCGCCACGTAGCTCGGGCAGAAGAGCACGTCGCGAGACCCGTGCGCCAGGGGCAGCGCGATTTGTTCCCACAGGCTCGGCGGCAGCCACGACGAGACGACGACATTGCGCGCGATCGACGGCAGCCGCACCGAAGCATCGAGGGGCTCGGGCGTATAGACGCGAATATCGTCGAACGGCTGATCCAGTTTGGCGAACGTGTCGAGCAGGGCCTCGATCGCGCGGGCGACGCCGCTGCGGTTGCGAACGAGCCGGATGCCGTTGACGCCGAGGATCATCGGCGCCCGGGCCCGTCCTTGCGCAGGATGATGGTGCGATCACGAATGCCGGATTCCATGTCGACGTCGGCCGTGCTGAGGGCCATCTTGTCGGCCGGATCGAGCGCCCGCACGCGCTCCCACACCCGCCCGCCGGCCATGCCCTGAATCAAATGCTTGGGCTGAAACACGATGCTCGGCCAGAGGAAGACCTCGGTCGTGCAATAGCACTCCTTGCGCGCCACCGAGGCGCGCAGCGCGTTGGCCTTCTCGGAGCTCCATATTTCCCAGAACGACTGCTGGCGCAGGTTGCCGAGCGGCTCGTGCAGCTCGCAGATGCTGACGTCGCCGTTTGCCGAGATGACGGCATTCAGGACACCCGCCTTGCAGCCGACCACCTGCCTTTTCTCCTTCAGCGTCTTGATTTTTGCCCACTGCAGCATCGGCTCGACAATGCCGCCGTAGCGGCCTTCCTCGCGCGGCTGCCAGAGCCGACGGATGTAGTCGAACAGCTCCTCGTACGCGGGAAGCGCCGGCGTCTTCAGGGCCGGGTTCTTGCGATCGCCGCGGATGATGGCCAAGTTATGGTGGTCCATCTGCGGGCAGCGGTCGTAGAGATAGGTGGTCAGCTTCCTGATTTCTTCGACGTTCACGTCGGTGGCGGTGGAGATGGCGTGGATGCGCAGCCGCGGGTCGGTTTTCTGAAGCTCGGCGAGCGCGTCGTAGGTCGTCATCGCCTTCTTGAACGAGCCGGGCGCGACGCGGAACGTGTCGTGGAAGAGCGGCATGCCGTCGAGGGACAACTCGACAACGAGCAGGTCGAGCTCGGGCTCCTTCAGCGTCTCGGTCACCGCCGCCACGGTGCGCTCGGTGAACCACCCGTTCGACGGCACGTAGATCTGGCGCACGCCGTTGTGGCGGACGAACTGGCGGCAGATCTCGCTGAACTCCTCGCGCAGGAAGGGCTCGCCGCCCGACAAATTGAGGTTCTCGATCTTTCCCAGCGAGCGCGACAGGGCAAAGATCTCGTCGACCGTCAGGTCGTCGCGCTTGTTGAGATGAGTCCAGTAGAAGCAATGCTCGCAACGCATGTTGCAGAGTGAATTGATGAACAGGATGAGAAAAGGCGGCGTCGGTAACTCGCCGCTCGTCATCATGGAGAGGCGAGTGTGGCGCGCCACGCGATCGAGGAGTTGCACGCTATTTCCCGTTCATCGCGCTCTTAGGCGGCGCCATCCCGACCACGAACCGGAGACGATCCTCAACGTGCACCCTTACCGGACAGCACAACGCTGATCGTCTCAAAGAGAACCACGATATCCAGAAATAGCGAGTGGTTCTTGACATAGTACAGATCGTACTGAAGCTTTTCCAGGGCGTCCTGTACGGTGGCGCCGTACTGGTAGCGCACCTGAGCCCAGCCCGTCACGCCAGGCTTGACGCTGTGCCGCACGGCGTAAAAAGGAATTTCCCGAGTGAGCTGTTCGACGAAGTAGGGCCGCTCCGGCCGTGGCCCCACCAAGCTCATCTCGCCCCTCAGCACATTGAAGAGCTGGGGAAACTCATCGAGGCGAATGCGCCGAATCAGCGCGCCGACGCGGGTGATCCGGCTGTCGTTGACGGCGGCCCATTGCGGCACGCCGTCTTTCTCGGCGCCGGCCCGCATGCTACGAAACTTGAGCACGGCGAACAGCCCACCGTGCTGGCCGACGCGTTGTTGGAGGTAAAACACGGGTCCCTTGCTTTCCAGCTTGATGGCCATCGCCGCAATGAGCATTAAGGGCGCCGCGAGCGCGAGCAAGATGCACGACGACAGCACGTCGAATACGCGCTTGACTGCCAGACGCGCGGTTCCCTGCGCGAAGCCGTTGCCGAAGACCAACCAGCCGGCATGGAGTTGGTCGATGCGAATCTGCCCAAGCATTTTTTCGAAGTAGGTCGCGAGATCGGACACCTGCACGCCCGCGGTCTTGCAGTCGAGCAGGTCGCGCAGGGGCATGCTTCCACCGCGCCGTTCGGCGAGCGCCACGACGATCTCGTCGACCTTCAGTTCTGTGGCCTTGTCTTTCAGCGAGCCGACGCTGCGCAACGTCATACCTTCATCAATATTGTGAGTCTCGTTCGGCCCCGGAACGTAGCCGACGATCAAGACGCGGGGGTCGGCGGCCGAGATGGTTCGCGCAACCAGTTGGGCCGATGCCCCCGATCCGAAGATCAGGATTCGTGAGCGCGTCGCGTTGCGTT
>JAYTYH010000606.1:0-1579 GCA_043742485.1 Rhizobacter sp. | reverse complement strand
CCACGCCGGCCACGCACAGCAGCGTCAGCGCGACGGCGAACGGCGCCATCGTGATCAGGTAATCGACGCCCGGAATGTCGCTGCGGCGCAGCACGGCGTTCAGCAGCCAGACGGCCAGGGCGGCGGAGACAGCCGTGAAGAACAGCCGCCGTCGCGGCGAAACGCTTTTCGTCAGGTCTTCAGCGATGCCCGACAGGAACGCCGGCAGGCTGCAGGCGACGAGCAGCCAGGCCTCGGGGGCTGCGTCCGTGCCGGCAAGCTGCGCGACCAGCGTGCCGAGGACGACGGCGACGAAAATGGCCAGGCCACCGATTCGCGGCACCGGCAAAGCATGAAATTTCTGCGGACCGGACAGGTCGTGGTCTGCCGACAGGCCCCCGTGCAACTTGTCCGAACGCACCACCGCGAAAGTGACGAGCAGCGAAGCCAGGAAGCTGACGATGAGAAGCGACATGTGGCAGGCTGATGGAGGCGACGATTATCGGCCGCTGCCCGGCGCTCCCGGTGCATGTCGCTGCGGACCCTCGCGACGCCGCAGGATGATGCCTGTACGGGCCACGCAGGCGGGCCATGCACAATGCGCCGCCATCGCCGCCGGCTGCCAGCGTTCGCGGTGCCTTCACCTCATTCGGCCGCGCCGTCGAAAAGCCATGTCGCCTCGATTCCTCGCTCGCACGCTGTCGCTGTCGCTGTCGTTGCTATCGCTGCTGTCGCTGCTGCTCCTCGCGCAGGCCGCGACGGCGGCACCCTTCGCCTATGTGCCGAACGAGAAATCGGGCACCTTGAGCATCATCGACACAGCGACCGATCAGGTCGTCGGCAGCATCTCCGCCGGCAGCAAGCCGCGCGGCACGGTGGTCTCGAACGACGGGCGGATCGCCTACGTCAGCGACCAGCCGAACAACCGGCTGGTGCTGCTCGACCTCGTCGAACGCAAGCCGGCCGGCGAGATCGCCCTCGGTGAATCGCCCGAGGGTGTGGGTATTTCCCCTGACGGCCGCTGGGTGGTGGTAGCCATCGAGGAAACCAACGACGTGGTTTTCGTCGACACCCGCACGCGGCAGAAAGCCTTCGCCGTCCGCGTGCGCGGCAAGAACCCCGAGCACGCGGTGTTCTCGCCGAGCGGCCGGCATGTGTTCGTCAGCGCCGAGGAAGGCGGGGCGGTCGACGTGATCGACGTCGAGCGCCGCGCGCAGGTGGCGCAGGTGGCGGTCGGCGCGCGGCCGCGCGGCATCGGCTTCACGCCCGACGGCAAGCGTGCCTACGTGGCGGCCGAGAACGCCGACCGCGTCTACGTCGTCGACGCCGAGCGCTTCGAGGTCGTCGCGCAGATCGCCGCCGGCTCGCGCAGCAACGGCGTCGCGGTGCATCCCGACGGCACGCGCGTCTACGTCTCCAACGGCGGCGCGGCCAGCGTGTCGGTGATCGACGTGGCCAGCAACGCCGTCGTCGCCACCGTCGCCGTCGGCCAGCGGCCGTGGAACATGGCGCTGACGCCCGACGGCGCCAAGCTCTACGTCGCCTGCGGCCGCTCGGGCAGCGTGACGGTGATCGACACCGCACGCAACGCCCGGCTGGC
>JAYTYH010000605.1:0-2105 GCA_043742485.1 Rhizobacter sp. | reverse complement strand
GTGATCGCGAGCATTGCGGTGCCGATCTCGCTGATCGGCACCTGCGGCGCCATGGTCCTGCTCGGCTACAGCCTCAACAACCTGAGCCTGATGGCGCTGACGATCGCCACCGGCTTCGTCGTCGACGACGCGATCGTGATGATCGAGAACATCTCGCGCTACATCGAAAAGGGCATGAAGCCGCTCGACGCGGCGCTGCAGGGCGCCGAGGAGATCGGCTTCACGATCATCTCGCTGACCGTCTCTCTGATCGGGGTGCTGATCCCGCTCCTCTTCATGGGCGATGTCGTCGGCCGCCTGTTTCGCGAGTTCGCCGTCACGCTGGCGATCACGATCCTGATCTCGGCCCTGGTCTCGTTGACGCTGGTGCCGATGATGTCGGCGCGCTGGCTGAAGCCGAAGAACGACGGCGACGAACGCAAGCAGCACGGCGTCGGACGCTGGTTCAAGCAGCGCTTCGACGATGTCATCGCCCGCTACGACCGCGGCCTCGTCTGGGTCATCGACCACGAGGGCCTGACGCTGCTCGTCGCGCTGGCGACGCTGGCGCTCACGGTCGTGCTCTACCTGTTCATTCCCAAGGGACTGTTCCCGACCCAGGACACCGGCCAGCTGCAGGCCCGCGTCGAGGCCGCGCAGGACGTCTCGTACGAGCGCATGGCCGAGCTGCAGCAGGCCGCGGCGCGGGCCGTGCTCGCCGATCCGGCGGTCGAGAACCTGAGCTCGTTCATCGGCGTCGACGCCGCCAACAACACCATGCTGCACACCGGCCGCATGCTCATCAACCTGAAGAAGGACCGGCCTGCCCAGCCGGAGCTGATGGACCGCCTGCGCGAGCGCGTGCGCTCGGTGGCCGGCGTCACGCTCTACCTGCAGCCGACGCAGGACCTGACCATCGACTCCGAGACCGGGCCGACCGAGTTCCGCGTCTCCGTCGAAGGTGCCGACACGGCCACCGTGACGCAGTGGGTCGGCAAGCTGGTGGCCGAGATGCAGAAGTCGCCGAAGCTGCGCAACGTCATCAGCGACGCCGGTGCCCAGGGCCTGGCCGCCTACATCGACATCGACCGCGACACCGCCGCGCGCCTCGGCGTCACCGCCAGCGCCGTCGACGACGCCCTTTACAGCGCCTTCGGCCAGCGCATCGTCTCGACGATCTTCACCGAGACCAACCAGTACCGCGTCATCCTCGAAGCGCAGCCCGGCCTGCTGGGCACGGCCGAGTCGCTCGGCAAGCTCAACCTGCGCACCAGCTCCGGCCGGCCGACGCCGCTCGACGCCATCGCGAAGATCAGCGAACGGCGCGCGCCGCTGCAGATCACGCACGTCGCCCAGTACCCGGCGTCGACGATCGGCTTCGACCTGAACGGCAGTGCCTCGCTCGGCGCCGGCGTCGATGCCGTTCGTGCCGCCGCGAAGACGATCGCGTTGCCCAACAGCGTTCGGCTCACCTTCCTCGGCGCCACGGGCGCCTACGAGAACTCGCTCTCGAACCAGCTCTGGCTCATCCTCGCCGCGGTGGTCTGCGTCTACATCGTGCTCGGCGTGCTCTACGAGAGCTACGTCCACCCGCTGACGATCCTGTCGACGCTGCCCTCGGCGGGTGTCGGCGCCCTGCTGGCGCTGCTCGTCAGCGGCAACGGCCTCGGCGTGATCGGGATCATCGGCATCATCCTTCTCATCGGCATCGTCAAGAAGAACGCGATCATGATGATCGACTTCGCGATCGAGGCCGAGCGCGACCAGAAGAAGAGCCCGCGCGAAGCCATTCACCAGGCCGCGCTGCTGCGCTTCCGGCCGATCCTGATGACGACGCTGGCGGCGCTCTTCGCCGCCCTGCCGCTGATGCTCGGCTGGGGCGACGGCCACGAGCTGCGCCGGCCGCTGGGCCTGGCCATCTTCGGCGGCCTCATCGTCAGCCAGCTCCTGACGCTGTTCACGACCCCGGTGATCTACCTCGCCTTCGATAGGCTCGGGCGGCGGTTCGGAAGTTCGAAGGCGGATGTCGCGGCGGAGCAGCCGGCGTGATGCCGCTTTTCGGGCACGTCTTGGCGGGAGCGGGAGGACGGGGCGCTCTTCTGCCGAGTTCGCCGCTTGCGAGCGCC
>JAYTYH010000604.1:0-4136 GCA_043742485.1 Rhizobacter sp. | reverse complement strand
CCGGGCTGGATCGTGCCCGGCATGATCAAGATGCTCGGCGGCGCCTTCCTCGCCTTCCTGGCGCTGCAGCACGAGATCCCGGTCGACAAGGCGACCCAGCCGACCCAGATGTACCTCGCCGGCTTCGGCTACGTGTTCGATTCGCCAGCCTGGATCCTCGGTGCGACGGTGCTGTTCGTGCTCGTCTCGCAGGTCAAGATCAACATCACCAACGCCTACGCAGGCTCGCTGGCCTGGTCGAACTTCTTCGCCCGGCTCACGCACAGCCACCCGGGCCGCGTCGTCTGGCTGGTCTTCAACGTGCTGATCGCGGTGCTGCTCATGACACTCGGCGTCTTCGAGGCGCTGAGCGGCGTGCTCGGCCTTTACAGCAACGTCGCCATCGCCTGGGTCGGGGCGCTGGTCGCCGACCTGGTCATCAACAAGCCGCTCGGCTGGAGCCCGAAGCACATCGAGTTCAAGCGCGCCTATCTCTACGACATCAATCCGGTCGGCCTCGGCGCCATGCTCGTCGCTGCCGCCGTCGGCATGGCGGCTTACGCCGGCACGATGGGCGACGAGGCCAAGGCCTTCGCGCCCTTCATCGCGTTGTTCACGTCGCTGCTGGTCTCGCCCTTGCTGGCCTGGGGGACGAAAGGCCGCTACTACCTGGCGCGACCGAACCTGTCCCCCTGGAAGCCGGGCCAGCTGGTGACGTGCTCCGTCTGCGAGAACGCCTTCGAGTCCGAAGATATGGCCGGGTGCCCGGCCTACGACGCGCCCATCTGTTCGCTGTGCTGCACGCTCGAATCGCGCTGCCACGACCGCTGCAAGGTCGACTCCGGCGTCGGCGAACAGGTGCGGTCGACGCTGGCCGCCGTGTTGCCGGCCGAGCTTGTCGGCCGCCTCAACTTTCGCGTCGCCCGCTATCTGGTGGTGGCGCTGTCGCTGGTGGCGCTGATCGCGCTCGTGCTCGGCGTCGTCTACGAGCAGCAGGGTGCGTTGCATCCCGACGGCCACGAACTGCTGCAGGCGCCGCTGCTGCGCGCCTTCGCGCTGCTCTCGCTGGCCGCCGCGGTCGGCGCCTGGTGGATGGTGCTGGGCCGCGAGAGCCGCGAGATGGCCGAAGGCGAGTCGAACCGGCAGAACGAGCTGCTGCTGCGCGAGATCGAGGCCCACAAGCGCACCGACGTCGCCCTGCAGGCCGCCAAAGACCTCGCCGAAGCCGCCAACGAAGCGAAGACGCGCTATGTCACCGGCATGACGCACGAGCTGCGCACGCCCTTGAACGGGATCCTCGGCTACGCCCAGATCCTGCTCAAGGACGAGCAGATCCAGGGCGCCCGGCGCCGCGCCGTCGACACCATCCACCACAGCGGCGAGCACCTGCACGGCCTCATCGACGGCCTGCTCGACCTCGCCCGCATCGAGGCCGGCAAGCTGCGCCTGGACATCGCGCCGCTGCCGATGCGCGACTTCCTCGACGACGTCGTCCGCATGGTGGCGCCGCAGGCGGCCGCCAAGGGCCTGGCCTTCGAGCTGCGCATCCTCGGCAAGGTGCCGACCTACGTGCGCGCCGACGCGCGGCGGCTGCGCCAGATCCTCATCAACCTGCTCGCCAACGCGGTGCGCTTCACCGACCACGGCAGCGTCACCCTGCTGCTCGACCACACCCGGCACGTCGCCCGCTTTCACGTCGTCGACACCGGCATCGGCATCGCGCCGCAGGACATCGAGCGCATCTTCCTGCCCTTCGAGCGCGGCGCCGCCGGCCGGCGCAGCGGCGACTCCGGCACCGGCCTCGGCCTGACCATCACCCATCTGCTGACGCAGCTGATGGGCGGCGAGCTGACGGTGCAGAGCGCGCCCGGCGAAGGCAGCACCTTCACGGCGCGGCTCTATCTCAGCGAGACCGCCGAGCCCGGTTTCGCGCGCACGCCGCGGCACCGGCCGGTCAGCGGCTACATCGGCGATCGACGCACGCTGCTGGTCGTCGACGACCAGCCGACGCAGCGGCAGATGCTGGCCGGCATGCTGCTGCCGCTCGGCTTTCGCATCGAGGAAGCGGCGAGCGGGCGCGAGTGTCTCGAGAGCGTGCTGCGCAAGGCGCCCGACGCGGTGCTGCTCGACATCACCATGGACGACATGGACGGCTGGGAGACGGCACGGCGCATCCGCGGCCACGGCCTCGCCGATCTGCCGATCATCATGGTCTCGGCCAACGCCTTCGAGAACCAGAGCGACAAGATCGCCGCGGCGCAGTGCCAGGGCTTCGTCGACAAGCCGGTGATCGAGTCGGAGCTGCTCGCCATCCTGCAGCGCCACCTCGAGCTCGAGTGGGTGGCCGAGCTCGGCGTCTCTAGCTGGGCCCCGCCCGGCCCGGCGCCAGCGGCGGCTTCGGTGCCGCTGCCGGCCGATCACCTGGGCACGTTGCTGCGGCTGGCTCAGCTCGGCCATGCCCAGGGCCTGCAGCGCGCGCTCGACGCGCTGATCGTCGAGCTGCCGGCGTGTGCGCCGCAGGTCGCCGCGATGCGCGCCCTCGTGGCCCGCCTCGCCTGGCACGACCTGATCGCGCATCTCAGCGGCGCGCTGCGCGTCGCCGAAGAGGAGACGGCCGCATGAGCACCGGTGCGTCGGCCGGGCGCAGCGGCGAGGGCGACATCGTGCTCGTCGTCGACGACGTGCCGAGCTCGCTCGGCGCGCTCTGCCTCGACCTCGAAGCCGACGGCTACACCGTGCTCGTCGCCTCCGACGGTGCCGCCGCGCTCGAGCGGCTCGATCTCGTCACGCCGAACGCCATCCTGCTCGACGCGCTGATGCCCGGGATGGACGGCTTCGAAACCTGCCGCCGCATCAAAACCCACGCCGGGTGGTCGCACATCCCGGTGATCTTCATGACCGGCCTCTCCGAGACCAGCCACATCGTCAAGGGCTTCGAAGCCGGCGGCGTCGACTACGTCGTCAAGCCGGTGCGATCGCAGGAGGTGCTGGCGCGGCTCGCCACGCACGTGCGCAGCGCACGCGCCGTGCGGCTCGCGCGCGACGCCATAGACGTCGGCGGCCATGGCGTGCTGATGGTCGACGCGCGAGGCCGCATGGCCTGGCGCTCGCCGCGCGCCGCGTGCTGGCTGGCCGAATTCTTCGGCGCCGAAAGCGACGACGCCTGCACCGCCTGGCTCGCTGCAGCGGGCCAAGCCGAGGCCCACGCCGACCTGCGCGTTCGCGACTTGGCCGGGCGCACCCTCACCGCGCGCCGCCTCGGCGGTGCCGGGCTCGGCGAGACAATGTGGCTGCTCGGCGTGCGCGAGGAAAACGCCGCATCGGCCTCGCGCCTCGCCACCGCCCTGCTCACGCCGCGTGAGACCGAGGTGCTCTCGTGGGTCGCCAAGGGCAAGACGAACCGCGACGTGGCCGAGATCCTCGGCATGAGCCCGCGCACGGTCAACAAGCACCTCGAGCACGTGTTCGAGAAGCTCGGCGTCGAGACGCGCGCGGCCGCCGCGTCGCTCGCCAGCCGCGAGCTCGGGTAGACCGCGCGGCAGCGCCGGTCAGCCGTGCGCCGGCGCGAGCCGCGAACGCAGCCAGCCGCTCGCCGAATCGACCGCGAAGACGAGCAGGAACATGGCGATCAGCAGCGTCGCCGATTGCGCCTGCTGGAAGATCGAGAGGTGGAAGTAGAGCAGCTGGCCGAGCCCGCCGGCGCCCACGAAGCCGAGCATCGCGGCCATGCGGATGTTCATCTCGAGCCGGTAGAGCGCGTAGGCCACGCCCTGAGTGAGCACCAGCGGCAGCGTCGCGTAGCTGAAGGCGGCGAGGCGTGAGGCGCCGCTTTCGCGCAGCGCGCGCTCGGGCGCCCGGGCCGCGTTCTCGAGGCTCTCGGCGTAGAGGCGGCCGAGCACGCCGGTAGTGTGCAGCGCGAGCGCGAGCACGCCGGCGAACGGGCCGAGGCCGGCCGCCAGGACCATCAGCGCGGCCCACACCAGTTCGGGCACGCTGCGAAGGAAGTTGAGGAAGAAGCGGGCCGCGAGCCGGGCCGCCGGGCCGAGCCGGCCCGAGGCGGGCAGGGCGACGAGGCTGCCGGCCATCACCGCGAGCAGCGTGCCGACGGCGGCCACCGCGAACGTCTGCAACGCGCCCCAGGCGGCCTTGGCCACGAA
>JAYTYH010000603.1:0-1860 GCA_043742485.1 Rhizobacter sp. | reverse complement strand
GCCGCCGGCAGAGGTGGCAGTCACCCGGCCGGCAGAGGTGGCCGTCACGAACCCGGCGTCGGCTCCGGTCACCAGGTCGGCGTCGGCGTCCGTCATCAGGCCGACGTCGGCGGCCGTGAAAAAGCCGGCTTCGGCGGCCGAGGCCAGGCCCCGTACGCCGCCCCCCGAAGCGCCGACGCGCCCCGATGCCGAGCGGCCTGCCGCCACGGCCAATCCCTCGGTGACGGCCGCCAGATGCAGTGATATTCTGCAAAAGGCCTCGCTCGAACCCTTGGCGGCGGGCGAAGCCGCCTACTTGAAGAGGGAATGCAGATGAGCGTTTCGCCGAGCCGGTTCAACGAATGCCACCGTGTGTCGCCAGTGAGGGCGTGGTTGGCGGCCTTCACCACAGCGATGCTGCTGGCCCTGAGCGGCTGCGCCGCACCGCCGCCGCCCGCGCAAGCCACTTCGTCGAACACCGAACTGCCCTTCGACCAGGCCGTGGCCCAAGCCACCGACGGGCTTGTCGCGCAGGTCCAGACGGTGCCCGGCTTCTTCGACAAGCTGGCGGCCAAGCCCGTCAAGCGCAGCGTCGTGCTCGACCCGATGCTCTACGCCAGCACCGGCCAGCAAACCGCCGCCACGCAGTTGCTCGAACGCCGCGTCGTCGAACGCCTGGGCAGCAAGGCCGACGCGATCGAGGTCCTGCCGTTCCAGGCCGACAACCTCGGCCGCGCCCAGTACCTGCTCACCGGCACCATGGTCCGCGCCGAAGCCGACCAGCCCCGCAGCCCGCTGCGCATCAACCTCGCGCTCACCGACCTGAAGAGCGGCGTTGTGGTCGCGCAGTCGTCCGCGCTGGCGCGCGCGGAGGGTCTGGACAACACGCCGCTGCCTTACTACGCCGACAGCCCGGTGCTGGTGAAGGACAAGGTCATCGACGGCTACGCCGCCACCTCGGCCACCCCGCCCGGGCAGCGCGCCGACCCGTACTACCTGGAGCGGATCAACGTCGCGGCCGTCATCAGCGAGGCCACCGCGCTGTACAACGCCGAGCGCTACCAGGACTCGCTGGCGCGCTACCGTGCCGCCGCCGAAAGCCCGACCGGCGAACAGCTCCGCGTGCTGAACGGCATCTACCTGAATACCGTGAAGCTCGGCCGCAGCGCGGACGCCGAACTGGCCTTCGGGAAGGTCGTGGCGTTCGGCGTCGCCTACAACCAACTCGGCGTGAAGTTCCTCTTCAACCCCGGCAGCACGGTGTTCTGGTCCGACCCGAAGGTCAGCGGCCCATATGCCATGTGGCTGCGCCAGATCGCCCGCGAGACCACCGCCGCGAAGGCCTGCATGAACATCGTCGGCCACACCAGCCACACCGGCCCGGAAGCAGCGAACGACGCGCTGTCACTGCAGCGCGCCACCTTCATCCGCCAGCGCCTGGTCGCCGAGGCGGCCGTGTTGGGGGCGCGCACCAAGCCGAGCGGCATGGGGTTCCGGCAGAACATCGTCGGCAGCGGCAGCGACAACGCGGTCGATGCGCTCGACCGCCGGGTCGAGTTCAAGATCGTGCCTTGCGTCTGACGGCGGCGCGCCGCTGCGGCCGGGTGGTCGTGGGCGGCGGCGTGGGCGTGGGCGTAGGCGTTGGCCCTGCCGCAGGCCAGCGCCGGGCCGCAATCACCCCGAGTCGTCCGGCACCTGGGTCGAGTCTGGCCGGCTCCAGCGCTGCTGCGCCGGTGCCACGCCGGCCTCGATGAAGAGCCGCTTGATCATCGGGTAGCGCGCGCGCACCTGCCGCTCGATCGCCGCGATCGCCGCGCCGGCCTCGTCTGCGGCCGTGCCGTCATCGAAATCGAGGTCCATCGTGACGAGCGCGTCGTCCGG
>JAYTYH010000602.1:0-5281 GCA_043742485.1 Rhizobacter sp. | reverse complement strand
TCATCATCGACGAGGCCTCGATGGTCCACCTCGAGATGATGGCGGCGCTGCTCGACGCCGTGCCCGCCGGCGCCCGCATCGTGCTGCTCGGCGACAAGGACCAGCTCGCTTCGGTCGAGGCCGGTGCCGTGCTGGGCGAGCTGTGTCGCGACGCCGAGCGTGTCCGCTACCGCGCCGACACCGCGCGCCACATCGCCGCCGTGGCTGGCCAGGCGATCGCGCCGCAAGACATCGACGACACCGGCCCGGCGCTGGCCCAGCGGACCGTGCTGCTGCGCAGGAGCCAGCGCTTCGGCGGTGCCATCGGCGCGCTCGCGCACGCCGTCAATGCCGGCGACGCGGCGGCGGCCGATGTGCTGCTGCGCGAAGACGGTGGCGGCTCGGTGTGCTGGCTGCCGACGGCGACGCCCGCGGCCATCGTCGAGCTGGCTGCCGCTGGGCGGCCCGGCGCCCCCGGCGGCTTCGGCAGCAGCCTCGAAGCGATCAGGCAACGGCCTGCGACCTCCGGCGCTGCCGACGTCGATGCCTGGGCCCGGCGCGTCCTCTCGGAGCTCGACCGCTTCCGCGTGCTCTGCGCGGTGCGCGAAGGCGAATGGGGCGTGGCCGGCCTCAACCCCGCGATCGAAAGGCGCCTGCGCGAAGAGGGTCTGCTGCCGGCCGGAGCCGATTGGTACGAGGGCCGCCCGGTCATGGTCACGCGCAACGACCGCAGCCTCGGCATCTACAACGGCGACATCGGCATCGCGCTTCGGCCGCAGCGCGGCGCGCCTGGGCTGCGCGCCTACTTCGTCGACGGCGACACCGTGCGCTCGGTGGCCGTCGGCCGCCTCGCCGACGTCGAGCCTGCGTTCGCGATGACGGTGCACAAGTCGCAGGGCTCCGAGTTCGACCACACCGTGCTCGTGCTCCCCGCCGAGGCCGGCGCGGTGACCAGCCGCGAGCTGATCTACACCGGCATCACCCGGGCGCGGTCGGCCCTGACGCTGGTGTCGAGGAGCGCGTCGGCGTTGGCGGACGGCATCGCGCAGAGCGCCCGCCGAACGAGTGGCCTGCACGACCTCCTGCAAGGCTGACGGGCGGCTCCGGGACCGAGGTTTCACACATCTTTACCGGCCCGCCAATCTGCTGCGACGGCGCCGGATCACCATCTCTTCCAGGCCTGATTCACGGGCTGCATGGAGCATACGAATGACGAGCAAGACGATGAACCTGGCGAGCCCGACGACTTCACGCCGCCGCATGCAGGTGGTGATGGTGGGCATGCTGATGACGCTGCTGGCGGCCGTCGGTGTCTCGGCCTGGGCGCAGCCGGCACCGCCGCCGCCTCCCGGCCCGGGCATGGAAGGCCACCGCATGGGGCACGGCGGCATGCGCGGCGAGATGCAGGGCGGCATGGGCGGCATGATGTTCGGTGGCTCGCCCGAGCGCGCCGCCAGGATGATCGACCGCATGCTCGACGGCGTCGACGCCACCGACGCCCAGCGCGCGCAGGTCAAGCAGATCGCCGCTGCGGCTGCGGCCGACCTGAAGACGCAGATGCAGGCCGGCCGCGGACTGCGCGAACGCGGCATGGCGCTGTTCACGGCGCCGAACGTCGATGCCGGCGCGGTCGAGCAACTGCGCCAGCAGATGCTTCAGCAGCACGACCAGATGAGCCGGCGAACGGCGCAGGCGATGCTCGATGTCGCCCGCGTGCTCACACCCGAACAGCGCGCCAGGATCGGTGCACGCATGAAGGACCGGCAGGCACGCATGGCCGATCACCTCAAGCGCATGGACCGGCCAGCGCCGCCGCCGCGCTGATCGGGCAGGGGATGCGCGGCAAGATAATCGGGCGATGAGCGCACGCCTCCTTCTCATCGACGACGACGCCCGACTGGCATCGATGGTGGGCGACTACCTCGGCCAGGCCGGCTTCACCGTCGAGACGGCGGGCTCGCTGGCCGCTGGCCGCGAGAAGATCGAGGCGCAGAGCTACGACGCCGTCGTGCTCGACCTCATGCTGCCCGACGGCGACGGCCTCGAGCTCTGTCGTGAGCTGCGCAGCGCCAGCCGCACGCGGCAGCTGCCGCTGCTCATGCTGACGGCACGCGGCGAGCCGACCGACCGCATCGTCGGCCTCGAGCTCGGCGCCGACGACTACCTCGGCAAGCCCTTCGAGCCGCGCGAGTTGCTGGCCCGCATCAGGGCGCTGCTGCGCCGCGCTTCGGCGCAAGCGGCCGACGACGTGCTCCGCTACGGCCGCCTCGAGATCGATCTCGGCGCCCGTGTCGCCCGACTCGACGGCAAGGCCTGCGACCTCACCGGCCACCAGTTCGATCTGCTCGTTGTGCTGGCGCAGAGCCCGGGCCGCGTGCTCTCG
Organism: Rhizobacter sp.; assembly: GCA_043742485.1. Lineage (GTDB taxonomy): Bacteria > Pseudomonadota > Gammaproteobacteria > Burkholderiales > Burkholderiaceae_C > Schlegelella_A. The sequence continues at coordinate 2,919 of JAYTYH010000602.1, read as the reverse complement.
CGCGACCAGATCATGGATTCGCTCAAGGGTCACCCGCTCGAAGCCTTCGACCGCTCGATCGACGTCCACATCTCGCGCAACCGCGCCGTCATCGAAGACGACGCCAAGGCGCCGCGCCGGGTGCTCACGGTGCGCGGCGCCGGCTACGTGTTCGCTCGCAAGCAGGACGCCGATTCCACACCGGAATGAAAAGCCTCTACCTTCGCATTTACGCGACGGTGGTGGTCGTCTTGCTGCTGTTCGCGTTCGCTTCGGCCTGGGTCGTCGAGCGCCACATCGACCAGGAGCGGGCCCGCAACGAGCAGGTCGTGGGTGACCGGCTCGGCGCCTGGGCCGAGTTGCTGGAACGCTCGCTGCCGGGCGCGGATTCGCCGGCCGACATGCAGGCCGCGGCCTTGCGCGACTGGTCGCAGCGGCTGCGGGTGCCGCTGGCGCTCGACGACGCGGCCGGCCAGCGCATCGGCGCCTCGGAATCGTTCGCACGGCGAACGGCCGACGGCATCGCCCGTCCGTTCGCGTTTCATCTCAACGATGGCCGCACGCTGTGGACGATGCGGCCGGGGATGCGACAGCTCGGCCCGGGCCCGCGTCAGGGCGGCGGCCCTGCTTTCGAGCGCGGCGACGGTGGTCGTGGCAATGACGAGCGCCGCGCCGGCCGCACGCCGCCACCGTCGCCGTGGCCCTTGCTGCCGCCCGGCCTGCCGCGCGGTGCCGGCCTCGTCATCGTGCTCGTCGCGCTGTTCATCGCCGTCGCTGCCGGTGCCTTTCCGGTCGTACGCCGGCTGACGCGCCGGCTCGAGGCGCTCAAGCTCGGCGTCGAGCAATTCGGCTCCGGCGAGCTCGGCCATCGCGTCGCCGTCACCGGTGGCGACGAGGTCGCGGCGGTGGCGGCCAGCTTCAACGTCGCCGCCGCCCGCGTCGAGGCGCTGGTGCAGTCGCACCGGTCGCTGCTCGCCAATGCCAGCCACGAGCTGCGCTCGCCGCTGGCGCGCATGAAGATGGCGGTCTCGATGCTCGAGGAGGCCGGCCCCGCACAGCGCGAAAAACTCAAGCGCGAGATCGACAAGAACGTCGCCGAGCTCGACGCCCTGGTCGAAGAGGTGCTGCTGGCGAGCCGGCTCGATGGCGCCCAGGACGCACTGCAGCGCGTCCCGGTCGACTTGCTTGCCGTCGCGGTCGAGGAAGCGGCCCGCGTCGACGTTGCGGTGGAATCGGCGGCCAGCGTCGTCGTCGGCGGCGACGAGCGGCTGCTGCGGCGGGCGGTGCGCAACCTGCTCGAAAACGCACGTCGCTACGGCGGTGGCGACGTCGCCGTCGAGCTCGTCGCCGCGGCTGGCGGCGGCGCGACGCTGCGCGTCTGCGACCGCGGCCCGGGCGTGCCGCCGGCCATGCGCGAACGCATCTTCGAACCCTTCTTCCGCATGCCCGGCCACGCCGAGCATGCCGGCGGCGTCGGCCTCGGCCTCGCCCTCGTCAAGCAGATCGCCGAACGGCACGGCGGCAGCGTGCGCTGCGAAGGCCGCGACGGTGGCGGTAGCTGCTTCGTGATCGAACTGCCCGCCGGCGCATGAGCGGCGCCGGCGTTGGCTACGTCGCCAGCCGCCGCGTCGGCATCGCGGCGCGGCTGTCGCGGCGCAGCTTCCAGGCCAGGAAGCCGGTCAGACCGATCGCCGCGGCGATCAGGCCGAGCGTGGCCATCGACCAGAAACCCTGGGCGCCGCGCATCCACGGCGGGCTGAGGTCGCCGATGCCGAACGCAGCGACGTAGCCACCGCCGAGGCCGATGCCCCAGAGCGCGACCACGTAGACGATCATGGGCACCGTGGCGATACGGTAAGCGCGCAGCACGAACGCCGACACCGTCTGGGCGGCGTCGGCGATGTGGAAGAGGGCGACCCAGGCCAGCAGCGGCACGGCAGCGGCGACGATCACCGGATCGCCCGTGTAAAGGCCCACGACTTCGCTGCGAAGAAAGTACACGGCGGCGCCGAGCAGCGCCGCGACGGCGACGCCGATCTCGAGGCCGGCCCAGCCGACGCGACGGGCGTCGCCCGGGTCGCCGGCACCGATGCGCTGCGCCACCAGCGTGCTCGAGGCGTTGGCGATCGCCAGCGGCAGCATGAACATCATCGAGACCATGTTGACGGCGATCTGGTGGCCGGCCACCGCGATCGCGCCGATGCGCGAAACGAAGAAGGCCATGAAGGTGAAGCCGGTCACCTCGATCATGATCGACAGCCCCATCGGCACACCGAGTCGCAGCAACGCCGCCAGGCTCTGGCGATGCGGCCGGCCGAGACCGCGACCGAGGCCGAAGGGCGCGTAGAAGCGGTCTCGCTGCAGCAGCGCCACGGCGCCGCCGAGCTGGCACCACATGACGATGGCCGTGGCCAGACCGCAGCCCGGGGCGCCGAGGGCGGGCGAGCGCAACTCGCCCCATGGCGTCGGCACGGCGAAACCGAACACCAGCATCGCGCTCAGCGGCACCTTGAGCGCCAGCGCCCCGAGCTGCAGCACCATCACCGCCTTCGGCCGCGAGACGGCGACGTTGAAGCCGCGATAGGCCGTGAAGAGCAGCGCCGGCGGCAGCGCGAAGGCGAGGCCGAACAGGTAGCCGCGTACCTTCTCCGCCACTGCCGGCTCGGCGCGTGCGAGGGCGATGAAGGGATCCGGAAACAGCAGCAGGGCGCAGCCGGGAATGGCGAGCGCCAGCGCCAGCCAGGCCGCCTGCTCGGCCTGCTGGCCGCTTTCGCGCAGCCGGCCGGCACCGAAGGCCTGGCCGGCGATCGGCCCGACCGCCAGCACGACGCCCATCAGGCCTACGAAGATCGAGACGTAGGCAGCGCCACCGATGGCGAGCGCGGCGAGATCAAGGGCCGAGGCGCGCGCCGTCATGACGGTGTCGACGGTGCTGAAGGC
>JAYTYH010000601.1:0-2604 GCA_043742485.1 Rhizobacter sp. | reverse complement strand
GCCGGCACCGGAGCCGCCCGAGATCGTCTCGTAGTACTGCAGGCGCGCGTTGCCGAAGGTGAAGTTGTTCATCGTGCACTGCGACGACGCCATCGCGCCGAGCGCGCCGTAGAGCGCGTTGGTGATGCAGGTCGAGGTCTCGACGTTGCCGGCGACCACCGACGCCGGCGGGTGCGGGTTGAGCATCGAGCCGGCCGGGATGATCACCTTCAGCGGCTTCAGGCAGCCGGCGTTGAGCGGGATCTCGTCGTCGACGAGCGTCCGGAAGACATAGAGCACGGCGGCCATGCACACCGCTGTCGGCGCGTTGAAGTTGTTCTCGAGTTGCGCCGAAGTGCCGGTGAAATCGATCTCGGCCGTGCGCGACGAGGCATCGACACGGATCGCGACGCTGATCCGGGCACCGTTGTCGAGCGGCAGCGTGAAGACGCCGTCTTTCAATTGCGTGATGACGCGGCGCACCGACTCCTCGGCGTTGTCCTGCACGTGCTGCATGTAGCCCTGGACGACGGCCAGGCCGTACTGCGCGACCATCGCCCGCAGCTCGCGCACGCCCTTCTCGTTGGCTGCCACCTGCGCCTTCAGGTCGGCGATGTTCTGCGCCGGGTTACGCGAGGGATAGGTGCCGCTCCGGAGCAGCGCATCCATCTCCTTTTCCAGGAAGCGGCCGCCTTCGACCAGCTTGACATTGTCGATCTGCACGCCCTCTTCCTCGATCCGCGTCGAGAACGGCGGCATCGATCCCGGCGTCGTGCCGCCGATGTCGGCGTGGTGGCCACGCGAGCCGACATAGAAGGTGGGCAGACCGGTGGCGGTGTCGTCGAGGTAGACCGGCGTCACCACGGTGACGTCGGGCAGGTGCGTGCCGCCGTGGTAGGGGTCGTTGAGCACGTAGACGTCGCCCGGCTTCATGCGGCCGGCGTTGCGCGCCACCACGGTCTTGATCGACTCGCTCATCGAGCCCAGGTGCACCGGCATGTGCGGCGCGTTGGCGATGAGGTTGCCTTCGGCATCGAAGAGCGCGCACGAGAAGTCGAGCCGCTCCTTGATGTTCACCGAGTAGGCGGTGTTCTGCAGCTGCAGTCCCATCTGCTCGGCGATGTTCATGAAAAGGTTGTTGAAGACCTCGAGCAGGACCGGATCGACCGTGGTGCCGATGGCGCGCCGTGCCGTGCGCGCCTCGACGCGCTCGAGCACGAGGTGGTCGAGCGCCGTGACGCGCGCCTGCCAGCCCGGCTCGACGACGGTGGTCGCGTTGCGCTCGGCGACGATGGCCGGCCCGGTGATCGTCTGGCCCGGCAGCGCGCTCGCCCGCTCGACGAGCGCGGCCTCGTGCCAGCGGCCCTCGCCGTACATGCGGACGCGTGCCGCGATCGGTGCCGGGCCGGCTTCGACGAGTTCGTGCCTCGTCTCGTCGTGCGCATCGCCGGCGCCGACCGCCTCGACCGAGACTGCTTCGACGACAAGGCGGCGACCCTCCATCAGGAAAGCGAAGCGCTGCCGGTACGCGACCTCGAAGGCGGCCTGCAGCCCGGACGCGGCGGCGGCGGCGACGACGAGCGCCGAGTCGGTGCCTTCGTAGCGCAGATGGACGCGGCGATGGACGTCGATGCGCGCCAGCGCGACGCCCTGCTTCTCGAGCTCGTCGGTGGCAGTGCGGGCCAGCCGCGCCAGCACGGCCTCGACCTGCGGCATCGCCTCGGCGAGCGTCTGCTCGATCGCCGCCTGCCGTATCACGGTGCGGTCGGCCAGGCCCATGCCGTAGGCCGACAGCACGCCGGCGAGCGGGTGCACGAACACGCGCGTCATGCCGAGCGCGTCGGCGACACGGCAGGCGTGCTGGCCGCCGGCGCCGCCGAAGCATTGCAGCGTGTAGCGGGTGACGTCGTAGCCGCGCGCGACCGAAATCTTCTTGATGGCATTGGCCATGGCACCGACGGCGATGTCGATGAAGCCGTCGGCGACCTCCTCCGGCGTGCGCTCGCTGGCGGTCGCGGCACCGACCTCGGCGGCCAGCGACACGAAGCGCTCGCGCACGACCTCGGCATCGAGCGGCTCGTCGCCGCGCGCACCGAACACGCTCGGGAAGAACGCCGGCTGGATCCGGCCGACGGCGACGTTGGCATCGGTCACCGTGAGCGGGCCGCCGCGCCGGTAGCAGGCTGGCCCGGGGTTTGCGCCGGCACTCTGCGGGCCGACGCGAAAGCGGGCGCCGTCGAACGCGAGGATCGAGCCGCCGCCGGCCGCCACCGTGTGGATGGCCATCATCGGCGCCCGCACGCGCACGCCGGCCACGCGCGTCTCGAAGGCACGCTCGAACTCGCCCGCGTAGTGGCTGACGTCGGTGGAAGTACCGCCCATGTCGAAGCCGATGATCTGGAGACCGTGATCCGCGGCCTCGGCGCTCTCTGCAGAAAGCCCGAGTTCCGCCGTGCGGACCATGCCGACGATGCCGCCGGCCGGGCCGGAGAGGATCGCGTCCTTGCCCTGGAAGGCGTTCGATCGTGCCAGCCCGCCCGACGACTGCATGAAGTAGAGCTCGACGCCAGGCATCTCGGCCGCGACCTCGTCGACGTAGCGGCGCAGGATCGGCGACAGGTAGGC
>JAYTYH010000600.1:0-7802 GCA_043742485.1 Rhizobacter sp. | reverse complement strand
GCGCGAGACCTTCAGCTTCTTGTCGGCCTCGATCTTGGCCATGTCGCTGGACGCGACGCGCTCGGCGAAGTCGAGCTGGCCGGATTTCAGGTTCGCGAGCCGCACGGTCGCGTCCGGGATCGGCGTGTAGATCAGCTTGTCGAAGTGGATCGCCTCCTTGTTCCAGTAAGCGGGAAAGCGCTCGAGCACGATGCGGTCTTGCGCGATGCGCTCGACGAATTTGAACGGGCCCGAGCAAACCGGCTTCGCACCGAACTTGTCGCCCTCCGCCTGTGCCGCCTTGGGCGAGACCATCATGCCGGCGCGGTCCGCGAGCTGCGCGAGCAGCGGTGCGAATGGCGCCGACAGATTCAGCCGCACGGTCGCCGGGTCGATCACTTCCACGCTTGCGACCGGCGCCAGCTCGCCGCGCCGGTTCGAGCCGGGCAGCGTCTTGTGGCGCTCGATGTTGAACTTCACGGCCGCCGCGTCGAACTTCTCACCGTCGTGGAAGGTCACGCCCTGGCGCAGCTTCAGCGTCAGTGCCTTGCTGTCGGCCGACCATTCGTAGGACGTCGCCAGCTGCGGCTGGATCGCGAGCTTCTCGTCGATGTCGAGCAGCTTGTCGCACAGCCCGGCGAACACGACGCGGCCGACGAAGCTGCGCGCCAGCGACGGGTCGAGCACGTCCGGGTCTTCAGCCAAGCCGATGCGCAGCGTCTGCGCGGACAGGGTAAGCGGCGCGAGGACAAGCACGAGTGCGGGCAAGCACGCAAGCCAGAAGGTTCGGTGGGGTGAGGTCATCGTGAAGTCTCCGAGGGATGTGAAGGGTTGGCAGGCCGAGCGACGAACGCCGACTGCAGCCGCTCGAGGCGCCGCCGCGCGGGCGTGATCGCGGCTGTATCGGGCAGCGTGTGCGGCGCGGGAATCTCGCGCCAGAAGTGGCAGGCCACGACACGGCCATCGTGTTCTTCGAGCACCGGCGCCCGCTGCGAACACAGCTCGCGCGCGTGCACGCAGCGCGGATGAAAGTGGCAGCCAGCCGGCGGGCTCATCGGGCTCGGCACATCGCCAGCCAGCAGCACTCGCCCGCGACGGGTGGGCGACAGACCCGGATCGGGCAGCGGAATAGCCGCCAGCAGCGCTTGCGTGTACGGGTGCCGCGGCGCGGCGAAGAGCGCGTCCTTGGTGCCGATCTCGACGATGCGACCCAGGTACATCACCGCTATGTGCGTCGCGATGTGCTTGACCACCGCGAGGTCGTGCGCGATGAACAGATAGGCCAGACCGAACTGACGTTGCAGGTCCTGCAGCAGGTTGACGACCTGCGCCTGCACCGATACATCGAGTGCCGACACGGCCTCGTCGCAGACGATCAGCTTCGGCTCGACCGCGAGCGCACGCGCGATGCCGATGCGCTGGCGCTGCCCACCCGAGACCTCGTGCGGGTAGCGCTGCGCGTGCTCGGGCGCGAGGCCAACGGTCTGCAGCAGCTCAGTCACGCGCGCGCGGTGGCGGCCGCTGTACAGGCCGTGCAGCATCAGCGGTTCGGCCAGCGTCTGCCCGACCGTCATGCGCGGGTTCAGCGACGAGTACGGATCCTGAAAAATGATCTGCATCGCGCGGCGCCGGGCCCGCAGCGCAGCAGCGTCCAGCGTGCCGAGTTCGCTGCCATCGAAGCGCACGCTGCCCGCACTCGGCTCGATTAACCGGAGCACCAGCCGGCCCAGAGTCGACTTGCCGCAGCCCGATTCGCCGACCACGCCCAGCGTCTCGCCGGCGGCGATCTGCAGGCTCACGCCATCGACCGCCCGCACCGCACCTGCAACGCGCCCGAACAGACCGCGACGCACCGGGAAATGCTTGACCAGGCCGTCGACCTGCAGGAGTGCCGGGTCGTTCATTGGTGCGCCCGTCGGCCTGCGGCCGGTCCTGCCAAGCGGGAGCGGGCCCCTTCGGACGGCCGGACGAGGCTCATCAGGCAACCGCCGTGCTGCGCACTGCGATGTGTTCGCCCTTGGGGCGGCCCGGCCGGCTCATGCGGCCACCAGCACCTGCGCGTCGAGCGGCGCCTTCCAGCACGCCGACTGGTGTTGCACGCCGACCTCGCGCAACGCGGGTGCCTCGGCGCGGCAGCGCGCGTCGGCGAACGGGCAGCGCTCGGCGAAGCCGCAGCCGGCACCGCGCCATAGCGGGTTCGGAACCTGGCCTTCGATCGCCGCGAGCCGCGTGCGCTGCACGTCGAGCCGAGGCACCGAGCCGAGCAGGCCGACCGTGTACGGGTGCTGCGGTGCGTCGAACAAGATTTGCACCGGTGCCCGCTCGACGATGCGGCCGGCGTACATCACGACCACCTCGTCGGCCACTTCGGCGACCACGCCGAGGTCGTGGGTGATCAGGATGATCGCGGTGCCGGTCTCGGTCTGCAGTGTGCGCATCAGGTCGAGAATCTGCGCCTGGATGGTCACGTCCAGTGCGGTCGTCGGCTCGTCGGCGATCAGCAATCGCGGCTCGCAGGCCAGCGCCATCGCGATCATCGCGCGCTGGCGCATGCCACCCGAGAGCTTGTGCGGGTGCTCGTGAAACCGCTGCTCGGGCGCCGGGATGCGCACTTTGGTCAGCATCGCGATCGCACGCAGGACGGCCTCGGCCCGGCTGATCCTGCGGTGCCGCAGCAGGCCTTCGACGATCTGCTCGCCGATCGTGAACGCCGGGTTGAGCGACGACATGGGCTCCTGGAAGATCATCGCGATGCCGTTGCCGCGCAGGTTCTGCAATTGCGACTCCGGCGCGCCGACAAGCTCGCTGCCTTCGAAGCGGATCGAGCCACTGGCGATGCGCCCCGGCGGGTTCGGCACCAGGCCCATGATCGACAGCGCGGTCACGCTCTTGCCGCAGCCCGACTCGCCGACGATGGCCAGCGTGCGCCCGGCCTCGACCGAGAAGCTCACGCCGTCAACCGCCGCGAACTTGCCGTCGTCGGTGTTGAACAGCGTGCGCAGTTCGCGCACGTCGAGCACGGCGGTCATCGCCTACTCTCGTGCGGGGCAGCGTGAAAGGCCGCGATGCGCGCCTCGATCTCGGTGCGATCCGTCAACCCCACCGGGTCATGACGCCCGGCCAGGCAGGCAATGAAGGGCTGGTAGCGCTCCAGGCTTTTCGCGTACGGGCGCTGCAGCTCGACGATGGGCTCGGCGTGGTCGTCGACCCGGATGTCGAGTTCCGGGTGGTCCTCGTCGCCTTGAATTCGCAAGGCTGCGGCCTGCTTGCCGCGCTTGTCGCCGCCTGCCGCCTCGCCGGCGGCCATCGCAGCCAGCAGACGTTCGGCCAGCGGCAGGCCATCAGCTGCGAGGAAGCCCTGCGCGGTCGCCACGAGCACCTGCGGGCCGGCAAGCATGTTGCCAGCGACGCTGAAGTCATCAAACCCCTGGTGGCCACACCAGTCGATGCAGCCGGCGCCGGTGTGTGCCGCGCCCGGGCCAATGGCAGGTAATACGTGCACCTGGCGTTGCGCGCGGCCGGCATCGGCGGCGGTCAGCATGCCGACGACCTCGGCGGCCGATCGCCCGGCGCTCAGCAGGTCCAGTCCGGCCAGGCCGTACAGCGGGTTCATCAGCGCCTGCGTTGCGAACGCGCCGACGCCGCGCCGGGTGTGCACGCACAGCGCCCCGACCGCGAAGAAGCGGCTCGCGATCGCGATGCCGAGGCGGCCTCTCGCGTCACGCGCCATAACGGACCAGGTCACCGCTTCACCTTCTTCCGCACCACCTGCATCCGATTCACCTCGGTTGATTCCTCGGCAACTCGCGCCGCAAGCCGTCTGCCACCGTCAGAACGTCGGCGGCGTGTTGATCCACAGCACCCGCGTCACGTCCAGCCCCGGGTTGCGATAGGCGTGCGCCGGGTTCGACGGGAACTCAAACGAATCGCCGAGCCCGAGTTTGTGCGGCTTGTCGTCGATGCTCAGTTCGAGTCGACCCTCGAGCAAATGGCCAACCTCGTCGCCCTCGTGGCGCATCGGCCCCTTGCCGGTCCAGTTGGGTTCGAACAGGGCGCCGATGTTGGTCCCGAGCTCGGTGACCAGACCATGCAGCACGGTCAGCGGCGGCAACTTCTTGTCGTTCTCGTGCTTCGAGATCAGGCTGATCGAGACGCCCACGCGCTGCTCCAGGTCCTTGATCAGCAGGCCCTTGACGAGCCGAGTGTGCCGCAGCCGCGCATCCATCGCCACAGGCGCAGACGGCACAGCCGCCGGCGCGGCCTTGCGCTGGTGCAGCGAGGTCGCCTCGGCCGCCGACGCCTTGACCGGTGTTTTTTTCATTGGAAAGTCATTTGAGCCGAAATCAATTTGCTGCACAAGCGCGGTGCCTGCTGCACCAGCTTGTGCCCCGATTCGTGCACGCCAGCGCACTCCAAGCAATTCCCTGGCCTGCACATCGCGGCGACGGACTGGCACGTTGCGTGCAATTAACGGTTCTGTCGCAATACGACTAGCGGGGCCATAAGACCGCGTCGTCAGCGTAACTCAAAATGCCAACAAATAGAACTGATCGGCTGCCGACGAGTCTTGCTCTTTGAGGGGTTCGAGCTGGCCTTTTCGAATCATGTGCATCGTCTCGATGCCGGCGATCAGGATGCGCGCACAGGCGAATGACTTGAACCCCATCATCGGCCGAACGATGCGCTTGATGGCCCGATGGTCTTGCTCGGCGATGTTGTTGAGGTACTTCGACTGGCGCATCTCGATGGGCAGGCCGCTGTCGGCCTGGAGGCTCACGATGGCGGCCGTGTCGGCGCCGCTCTTGTCCATCGTGATCATCTCGGGTACGCCGTGCAGGTCAATGGCGCGCTCGAAGAATGCGCGCGCCGCGGAGTGATCTCGCTTCGCACGCAACAGGAAGTCGATCGTGTCGCCGTCGCGGTCCACCGCGCGGTACAGATACTTCCACTGGCCGCCGACCTTGACGTAGGTCTCGTCCATTCGCCAGCTTCGACCCACCGGGCGCTTGCGCCAACAGAAGGCGGCCGCCAGCACCGGCAACATCTTCATCGATCAGCGATGCGGCGTGGAATGATCAACGAAGACCCCGCGCTCGGCCATCATCTCCTCGATCTGGCGAAAGCTCAGCGAATAGGCCGCGTACCAGCGCACGCACACCAGCATCACTTCGAGCGGATAGTGCATTCGCTGAAGTAACCTGCGAAGCGGTCCGCTCATCTTTGTTCGGTCAAACTTCATCGGCTGAATTTACCAGCGTGCGCTTATTGCGACAGAACCGCCGGAACGCTCGCCACAGTGCCGGGCTTGCGCCAGTTCTTGTTCGTCACGATTTCGGCGACCTGGATCGAGTAGTGGCTGAACAGCTCCTTGCGGCCCATCGGAATCGTCTTGAGATGCTCCTCGTGGCGCATCCACAGGCGCAGCGACTCGGCATCTCGCCAGTACGACATCGTCACCACCTTGTCCGGGTCGTCGCGACTGGTGAAGGTCTCCTTGGAGATGAAGCCGTCATGCTCTCGCGCATGTACAAGAAGGTTGGTGACGAGCTCCTTGTTGCGCTCGGCCATTCCCGGCAGGGTTCCAAATTCGATGATGCAGACGAGCATGTGATCTCCTATCGGCGCGCCTCGGCGCCTGCCCCTGACGTTGCGGCATGGAGTGCCTTCTTGTCGGTCTTGTTGACTGATGTCTTCGGCAGGCATTCGACCAGCGTCAGTCGTGCTGGCCGCTTGTAGCGCACGAGCTGCGCGTCGCAGTGCGCCTGAAGCTCCTCGACCAAGTCGCCGTGCGGCGCATCGCTGCGCAGCACCACGAACGCGTGCAGGATCTCGCCGCGATAGCTGTCGGCTTCGCCGATCACCGCAGCCTCGAGGACCGCCGGGTGCGCCTGGAGCACCTCCTCGACTTCACGCGGATAGACGTTGTAGCCGGCGACGATGACCATGTCCTTCTTGCGGTCGCGGATGAAGAGATAGCCGTCGACGTCGAACTCGCCGATGTCGCCGGTATAGAGCCAGCCATCGCGCAGGGCCTCGGCCGTCTCTTCGGGTCGGTTGCGGTAGCCGCGCATCAGTTGTGGGCCGCGCGCTCTGATCTCTCCGGGCACACCAGCGGCAAGCACTTGCGAACCGGTCGTGAGGTCGACGATTTCGATGAAAGTCTCGGGCAGAGGTCGCCCGACCGAGCCGGCCCTAATCGGCGCGGCCGGACCGTTATAAGAGAGAACCGGCCCGGCCTCCGTCTGGCCGTAGCCCTCGTAGATCGAGACCCCAACTGCCGCCCGCCAGCGCTCCATCAAGGCCACAGGCAGCGCCGCCGCGCCGGAATAGCAGGCCCGCACGGACGACCAGTCGACGTTTTCGAAGCGCGGGTGGTCGAGCAGGCCGGCGTAGATCGTGGGGCTGCCCGGAAAGACGGTGATGGCGTGTTGCTCGATTGCTTCGAAGACCATCTCGCGCCGGTAGCTGGGCATGATCACCAGCGTGCCGCGACAACGTGCGGCTAGGTAGAGGCCCATCGCCATGCCATAGGAATGAAAGAGCGGCATCGGGCATAGGATGCGCTCACCGTCGTCTCGCGTCGGAAGCACGGCTTCGCGCTGTTCCACGTTGATCCGTAAAGCCCGGTGCGTGAGTTCGACACCCTTCGGCCGGCCCGAGGTGCCGCCGGTGTATTGCAGGAGCGCGAGCGAGGCAGGGTCAATCGATGGCAGCGACGCTTCGCCGACTTCTGCCCCTCCGGCGTCGAACAGGCGCAACGCGTCTGCGCCGATCCAGAGAACAGTCGTGCCAAGGCCGTCGAGCATCGGCGTCAGGACGGTGCGCAGCGCCGTGTCGGCGAGGAGCATGTCGGGTTCAGCGTCGCGAAGCTCGAAGTCGAGTTCGCGTGGCATGTGCGCAGGGTTCAGGGGCACCAGTTGGCGCCCCGCGGCCAGCACCGCGAAGTGGGCGATGCACGCGTCCAGCGAGTTGGGCAGCAGGGTGGCAATGCGGCCGCCAGTCGGACTCGCGGAGTACAGCCTCTGCGCCAGCATGCGCACGGCATAGGCATAGCCGGCGTAGTCGAGGCTCTCCCCGCCGCAAACAAGCGCGGTCACGGAGGGTCGGGCTCGTGCCGCTGCGAACAGAAGTTCGACGACTGTCCCTTGCCCTGCGGCGATGACGTTGGGCGTCGCGCTCACCTGCCCGGCCCCGGCGCCACACGCACGATCACCGCAAGCGCCGAATCGCCGGCCGCGCAACCGGTGAAGAGGCCGTGGCCGCCGCCGCGCATTTCGAGCTCCTCGATGAGCTCGATCAACGCGCGCAAGCCAGTCGGCGCCTGCGGGTGGCCCCAGACGAGCGAGCTGCCGTAGTTGTTCATCGTCACAACGTCGACGCCGAGCTCGCGCGCAAGGACGATGTCGTTGACGACGAAGGGGTTGTGCGTCTTGATCGCATCGATCTGGCCGGCGCGGAGACCCGCGACCTTCAGCGCCCGGCGTGCTGCGGGCACCGGCGCATAGGGCATGAACGCAGGCTCGGCGCGGGCCTGGCCGAAGGCGACGATCCTGATCTCGATGTCGGGCCGCGCGGTCAGCTCCCGGGCCCGCGTTCGCGAGGCGACGATCATTCCGGCGTTGCCGTCGGCCGGATGCGTCTGCCCGCCGAACGTGACGCTGCCGCCCGGCTGCACCGGCTTCAGCCCCTGCAGCGCGTCGCGCGTCGTCAGGTGGATGCCTTCGTCACCGGCCAGCATCGCCACGGTCCTGGCGAGTGCCGCATCCGGAACCTCGAACGGCAGCCGCATGAAGCGGCGCAGAAACGCTGAATCGTCGGCCAGC
>JAYTYH010000599.1:0-8475 GCA_043742485.1 Rhizobacter sp. | reverse complement strand
CCAGTAAGAGAACGTCGGGCAGGAAGAGGTGAAAATCTTCCAACGACTTCGCCGCGTCGGTGGACAGGCGTGTCTCGGGAAACTCCGGGCTCAAGTGCTCCAGGATCTGCTCGGCGTCGTCGGTGCTGTCGGAGACGACAAGGATTCGGGCGCACATGGGATCGGAGGCTATGTTTCTTTGATCAATATTCATTTCAGCAGGAGGCTCGACCTAGGACATTTGGCGCCAACCGCTAACGACAAGAAGCGGCGTTCGATCCGGGGCGGGGATTCTCCGGGCCGACTGGCGTCATGTGCGCTGAAGCAACTCTTGCACCTCACGTTTAAAGTCCGGTCGTCCCTCGGCGGCGCTGTTCCATCGACGCAGGCGTTCCAAGTGTGCTTCACGTGTGCTCAGACTCCTCATCAGCGCACTTTTGCAAGGGCCGCTCGCCTGCAACGGTCGATCTCTTAAGTTCTGAGCAGCTGTGCGCGCTGCACGTGCTTTGTCTTCACCATCCCAGCCCCGCCACCATGCATCGCACTTTCGAAACCAGGCGCTTTGACCCTCGCCGGTGGCGGCGGGAAGTGCCTCAGGACGGAGGTAAAGATTTTCTGCGCAAGCGATGCCAATGGCGCGGCCTCTGCGCCCCTCGAGATGGCAGCGGTGGTCAATGCGGCTTGCATCGAGCATATCAACTAGGCGAGCTTCTGTGTCGAGAGTCATCTTTGGCTCCTGCGGACATCCGCGACCGATGACCAAAAGTACGCCCGAGTTGTTCTCTCGTGTTTGCCGCTCAGCTCGAATCAGCCTTCTTCCTACGTCGGCCCATGCGGTAGGGCTACAGCGCCATAGCAGCGCACATATGAGCAGTCAGCGGAAAACGTCGGCGTCTAACCGACATGGAGCCTTGCGAACTCGGCCAGCGCCGCGCGCCGGTTCTCGAGTGCGAGGGAACGATGCAGTTGCTCGGCGAGGTCGCCGTCCCGGGCAGTGATTGCACCGAGAAGGCGGCGCCATTCCCGCACCGACATCCTTCGGCGGGCTGAAGAGGTCAGGCCTAGCCGAACGTAGCGGCCAATGCGTTGCGCAAACTCATCGATGTAGGCGATCAGCGCCAGGCTGCCGGAGATACGCATCACGTCGGCGACCATGGCACCGCTCACGCGAAAGTAAGCGTCAAGATCGTCGCGGCACGCTTCCATCACCTTGAGCCGCTGCTGCAGCTGCACGAGATCAGCTTCCGACCGCAGGCTCGCCGCGCGCCGGCTGCCAAGCCCGAGCAGCACCGCGCGGATCTCGAAGAAGTCCTCGAGTTCCTTGGTCGACAGCTGGGTTACCTGGGCGCCGCGCTGCGGCTGGATGTGCACGAGGCCGCGGGAATGAAGAATCCTCAGCGCCTCGCGGATGGTCGCGCGGCTGACGTCAAAGGCCTCGGCGAACACCGTTTCCTTGAGGCGGTCGCCTGGTGCGAACGCTCCCTCGACGATCTGTGCGCCGATGCGGTTGGCGATTTGCAACGGCAGCGTCGGCGTCAGTTGATCCGAAGAGAAACCGGCGATCACGATAGGGATGGGACCCGCTACAGGCATTTCCGATTCTAGTTTCGGCCGGTGCGGCCAGAACGATTCGGGACTTCGGGCAACCCCGAATGCCCGATGCCTCATGCCTGAGATAAAGTCTGAATGTCGACATTAGTACAAAAAACCATGACTTTGACACGACGCTTGCTCCTTCTCGCTTCGGTTACCGCGGTGACGGGTGTGGGACCCGGTCGTGCCTTGGCGCAAACGGGCACGCCGACAACCAAAATCGTCGTGCCGTTCTCGGCCGGCGCTCTGACGGACATCATCGCCCGCATCTATGCCGACAAGCTGACGCCATTGCTTGGGCAGCCTGTGATCGTCGAGAACAGACCGGGAGCTGGCGGCGTCACGGCGACGGCGGCGGTTGCCGCGGCTCCGGCCGACGGTCACACCTGGCTATTTGTCTCGTCAGCGCACGCTACCAATCCGGCGTTGCGCCTGAAACTGCCCTACGACACAGAGAAGGACTTCTCGGGCCTTGCCTTGATCGCATCATCACCGAGCGTCCTGATCGTCAACGCCTCGCACCCTGCGAAGACGCTGCAAGAGTTCATCGCCGCAGCCAAGCGTGCGCCCGGCTCGATGAGCTTCGGGTCTGCCGGCATCGGCGCGGCTACACACCTTGCCGGTGAGTACTTCATGGCCGAGACCGGTACCAAGCTCCTCCACGTGCCATACAAGGGCGTGCAGGAGGCGGTAAGCGCGGTCGTGGGCGGTCAGTTGGATACTGCCTTCCCCCCTATCGCGCTTGCCCTGCAGCTGATCAAGTCGGGCCGCCTCCGTGCGCTCGCCGTGACAAGCCCGGAGCGCGTCCCAGTGATGGCTGAAACGCCGACGATGGCCGAGCAGGGCTTCGCCAAGTACGACTCGAGCATCTGGTACGCACTGGTGATGTCTGCGGCAGTGCCGAAGCCGGTAATGGAAGCGCTGGCAGCAAAGGTGCGCGAGGTCAGCAACCAGCCCGACGTCATCGAGAAGCTCCGTTCCCAGGGTTTGATCCCGAAGCAGCTGATGCTGCGCGACTTCGACAAGTTCATCGCCGTCGAGATCAAGCTGATTGATCGCCTTGTCAAGGCGAGCGGCTACAAGCCTGAATAGGAGCACCGCATGCCCGTGACTACCGGTGGCAAGGCCGTCGTCGATTCCCTCGTCGCTGAGGACACCCGCCATGTGTTCGGCCTCATCGGCTCGGCTGGCATGGAAATCTTCGATGCGCTCTACGACCAGCGCTCGATCCGCTTCATTGGCGTGCGCGACGAGCGCACCGGCGTGCACATGGCCGACGGTTACGCACGTGCCAGCACCACCACCGGCGTTTTTCTTGCTGGTCAAAACGGCCCCGGGGCGACCAACTTGCTCACCGGTCTGGCGCAGGCGAAGGCGGCTTTCTCGCCAGTCGTTGCCCTGGCCGGCTCGCTCTCGTCGGCGCACGTCTACCGCGACGCCTTCCAAGAGGTGGACCAGCAGGCCGTATTCACGCCGGTGACGAAGAAGAGTTGGACGTTGACGCAGACCTCGCGCATCCCGGAGATGACTGCGGAAGCCTTCCGAACCGCGCTGACGCCGCGCCAAGGCCCTGTCTTGCTCAACTTGCCGCGCGATCTGTTGGCTGACAGCTACGACTTTGCGAAGCTGCCGCCACCGGCGCGGCGCGGCCTGCGCGGGCCGAGCGGTTCCGCTGACCTGATCGCCCACGCCGCCCAGCTCCTTCGTGCCGCCAAGGCGCCGCTCATCATCGCCGGTGGCGGTGTCAAGAACGGGCGCCACCACGCGTCGGTCCTTCGCCTAGCCGAGCTGCTCAACGCGCCGGTAGCGACGTCGCCCGGCCATGGCGATGCTGTTCCGTGCACGCATCCTCTTTACGCGGGCCAGGTCGGGCCGCGCGGCAACGTCGTCGCGTCCGATCTCGCCAAGACGGCCGACGTCATCCTTGCCCTCGGCACGCGGCTCGGTTTCAACACTACCTTCTATCTTCGCGAGAGCCTAAACCCCGCCGCGCCGATCATCCAGGTCGAGACCGATCCGCTTGCGATCGGCCGCTTCTTCCCGGTCGAGGTCGGTATCTTCGGCGACGCGGGTGCGGTCGCCGACGACCTGTGTGCGGCGCTTAGCGGGCACGACGCCGGCCCGGCCAGCGGCTGGTCAGCGACGTTCACTGAGCGTCGGCGCGAACTGCTCGCGCAGCGCGATCGCGATGCCGGTAGACCACAGGATCCGATCCAGCCCGGCTTCCTGTTCCGCACGCTTCGCGAGGTGATGCCAGACGACTGCATGTACACGATGGACGCCGGTACGCTATGCCTGCAAGCGACCGACCAGCTCCGCTATGCGCAATCGCCAGCTCTCTTCACGCCGCTCGACTTCGGTCTGGTCGGCTTCTCGTACGCCTGCGGCCTCGGCGTCAAGCTGGCGACGCCTGATCGCACCGTCGTCAGTCTGATGGGCGACGGCGGCTTCGGGATGACCAGCTCGGAGATCGGCACGGCGGTCGCGAACGACATCCGCACCGTCTGCATCGTCATGAACAACGGCTGCTGGGGCGCCGAAAAAGCCTACCAGCGCGACTTCTTCGGCAAGCGCTACATCGGCGCCGATGTGCCTAACCCGCCCTACGACAAGCTCGCTGAACTGTGGGGCGCCGCCGGTTTCCGCGTCGACCAGGCGGCGCAGCTCGGCGAGACGATCGGGCGCGCACTCGCCTGCGGCAAGCCGGCGATCGTCGACGTTCGCGTAGACCCCGACGCTCTTTACAGCTTCCGGCGGGACTCGTTCAAGCACCGCGCGACTCCGGCATGACGGCGGCGACGTATGACTACATCGTCGTAGGAGCTGGGTCGGCGGGCTGCGTTCTCGCCGCGCGCCTCAGTGAGAACGGGCGCCATCGTGTCCTCGTGCTCGAGGCCGGTGGCGCCGACGACCACCTCTGGATTCACGTGCCGCTAGGCGTCGGCAAGCTGCTGACGAATGAACGCTACGCCTGGAAGTTCGAAACCCAGCCACAGGGGTCGATGAAGGGCCAGTCGATCTACTGGCCGCGGGGCAAGGTGCTCGGCGGGTCGAGCGCGATCAACGGCATGGCCTACGTGTGGGGCGATCCTCGTGAATACGACAGCTGGGCCGGGCAAGGCATCGTGGGCTGGAACTTCGACGACCTGCGGCCGTACTTCAAGCGCCTCGAGTGCAATCTTGCGACAGACAGCCCTTTGCGCGGCCACACAGGCCCGATGCGCATCACCGACCGCGCCGTGCGGGAGCACGACACGATTTCGGACGCCTTCATCGCAGGCTGCCGAGAACGTGACATCGCCGACACGCCCGACTACAACGCGGTTCAATACGAAGGCGTTCGCTACCTCGAGCAGACGGCGTGGGAGGGTCGCCGCTGGAGCGCCGCCGTCGGTTACCTCAAGCCCGCGCGCCACCGCGCCAATCTCACGGTCGCGACAAAGTCGCAGGTGCTGCGCCTGACGTTCTCGGGTACGCGCTGCACCGGCGTCGAGTACCGCCACGAGGGCACAGTGAAGACGGCGCTGGCGGCACGAGAGGTCGTCGTCAGCGCTGGCGCGGTGCAGTCGCCACAGCTGCTCGAGCTCTCGGGAGTCGGCCAGGCCGACCGTCTTGCGGGCCTCGGCATTCCCGTCGTGCACAACCTACCGGCGGTCGGCGAGCACATGAGCGACCACCTGCAGCTGCGCTGCACGTATCGCAGCTCGGTTCCCGAGACGATCAACGACCTGATGCGCAGCCCGCTCGTGAAGATGAAAGTCGGCCTCCAATACCTCCTGCATCGCAAGGGCTTGCTGGCGAACACATCCTCGACCGCGCACGCGATCACTCGCACCGCATTGGCCGGCGACGGCCCCGACGTGATGATCCGCGTGTATCACATCAGCGGCAAGGACCGTTATTCGCGCAGCAAGATCGGCGGCATCGACAAGTGGTCGGGGTTCTCCGTCGGCGGTTTCGGCCTCTATCCACAATCGCGCGGCAGTATCCATTGCGCTAGCGCCGATCCGCTCGCGCCGCCCAAGATCCAGCCGAACTACTTGTCCGCCGAGCACGATCGCACCCTCGCGGTGGCGCTGCTGCGCCTCATCCGCCAAATCGCCTCGACCCCGGCGATGCGCAGCGTCGCTATCGCCGAAGATCGGCCGGGCGCGTCGGCCGACACCGACGACGCGCTGCTCGACTACGCCCGCGAGGTGGGCCAGACCGCCTGGCACACCGTCGGCACCTGCCGCATGGGCCCACCCGGCGACTCGGTGGTCGACTCGAAGCTGCGCGTGCACGGCCTGCAGGGCATTCGTATCGCCGATGCGTCGGTGATGCCGACGATCGCCTCGTCGAACACCAACGCACCGGCGCTGATGATCGGTGAGCGCGCCTCCGAGATGCTGCTCGCCGACGCCGATTGCTCCTGATATCGACACCACGGAGACCTTCATGCCCGCGAACCCGAACGCGCCCACGCCCCTCAGCGATGCGCAGATCGCCAAGGGCGACTGGAATCCACTATGGGACCAGCTCAAGTCGCTGGACCCCGAGTTCATGGAGGCGTACCTCGCCTTTAGAAACGTGCCTCATCGAAACGGCCCGCTGCCGCCCAAGATGAAGGAGCTGATCCTCGTCGCGATCAACGCGGCGACGACGCATCTCTACGCGCCGGGCGTGCGACGCCACATGCGCAACGCCTTCGCACACGGCGCCACGCCCGAGGAAGTGCTCGAGGTCATCCAGCTGACGACGGTGATGGGAATCCACGCCTGCAATCTCGCCGTGCCGATCCTGTGCGAGGAGATGGCGGCCGCTGCAACTGCGGCAAAGGCCGCGCCTTGATGTTGGGCGCTGTGCCCGCAGTGACTTCGTCCTACGCGAGCAGCTGGACGGTGACGCCGCTGCTGCTCGGTCACCGCTAAGCGCATGCCTCGTAGTTCGGCTACCTGGAGTCGGATTCCGGTACGCTGAAGATCGCGTATCGCAGCTGGCTGCTACGTAACGGCGACGCAGTCATCGTCGTCGACACCGGGCCGCCGCCGGACGAGTCGCGCGTTCGCGGTCTGGTCGGCGTCGTCTCGGTGGTCGATCGGCTGGCCGAGCAGGGCATCCTGGCAGAAGAAGTCGGCTGCGTCATCCTGACCCATATGCACTGGGACCACGCGGCCTCGGCCGATCGTTTCCCGATCGCCCGCTTCCATAAGCAGCGCGCCGAGATCGACTTCTTCGCCGGCCGTGCCTGGGACCATCCGTCGACGGCGCGCTTCTTTAGCCATCGAGACCTGCTGCAGGGCCTGATCGACGCCGGCCGCGTCGTCGCGGTCGATGGCGAGTGCGAGCTTTGCCCAGGCGTGCGGCTGGTGCGTGTCGGCGGTCGCACACCCGGCTCGCAGATGGTCGTCGTCGAGACGGTGGAAGGGCGGGTCGTCCTCACCGGCGATGCCGTGCCGACGCACCGCAACTACGTCGACGACCTTCCAAGCGGGATCTTCGGCGAACTCACCGCCCGCGCGGCTTCATCCCTTCCCATCGCTCCACGATTCCTCGATGTTCGATGCCGTACAGGTCGAGTACCCGCCCGACGGTATGGTCTACCAGCTGCTCGACCGTCTGTGGACGGCTGTAAAACGCCGGCACCGGTGGGCATACGATGGCCCCCATCTCCGTCACCGCCACCATGTTGCGCAGATGCGCCAGATTGAGGGGGGTCTCGCGCGCCAGCAGCACCAGGCGGCGGCGTTCCTTCAGCACCACGTCAGCCGCGCGGCTGACAAGGTTGTCGCTCAGCCCGTGAGCGATGGCCGCGAGCGTACGCATGGAGCACGGAGCGATCACCATCCCCGCGCCGGGCGCCGAGCCGCTGGCGATGCTGGCGCCGATGTCGCGCACGTTGTGTACGCGGGTGGCCAGCGCCTCGACGTCGGCGCGACTGAGATCCATCTCTTGCGCCAGCGTCAGCGCCGCTGACGGCGACATCACAAGGTCCGTGCTCCAGCCGACTGCCTCCCGCATTGCCTCGAGCAGCCGCACGCCGTAGATCGCGCCGCTCGCACCCGTGATGGCGACGATCAGGCGCGCGGTCGGTGGCGACTCCGCCCCTGGCGCGGAGGTCGTCGTGGCGCTCATGCCGGGTGCGGCGCGTCGGCCGCCATCAAGCGCTCGCCCGCGTCGCGCATTGCCGCCAGCACTGACGCCTCGTCGACGGCGACCAGCCGCCCGGCTTCCACGACCAGCTCGCCACCGACGACCACGCTGTGGACGTCGCTGCCGCGCGCTGCGTGGACCAGGTTGGTCGCGATCGTGGCCGGCGTCGCTGGCTGCAGGTGAAAACGGCGCAGATCGACGAGAGTGAGGTCGGCGAGCCGCCCGGCGACGATCGCGCCGGCATCGATTCCCAAGGCGTCGGCCCCGGCGCGCGTGGCCATTGCCAGCACCTCCTGCGGTGGCAACAAAGCCGGATCGCGATGCACGCCCTTTTGCAGCAGCGAAGCGAATTTCATGACGTCGAACGGGTCGAGGCGATTGTTCGCCTTGGCGCCGTCAGTACCCAGCGTCACGTTCACGCCGGCGCGCAGCATCTCGGCCACCGGCGCGACGCCCGAGGCGAGCTTCAGGTTAGCGTGCGGGCAGTGCGCGACCGACGTACCGCGGGCCTGAAGCAGCGCGATGTCGGCGGCGTCGGCCCACACGCAGTGAGCGAGCAGCGCGCGCGGCCCGAGCGCGCCGAGCGCGTCGAGGTGCGCAATCGGCGAGGCGCCGGTGCGGGCCCGAGTGCGCTCGACGTTAGGGAGCGTTTCAGCGCAATGCAGGTGCAGCCCGGTGCGGAAGGTCCGCGCCAGCTCCGCGCCGGCGCGAATGGTGTCGTCGGCGCAAGATTCCAGGTCGTGGAGGCCGACCCACACATCCAGCCGGTCG
>JAYTYH010000598.1:0-16587 GCA_043742485.1 Rhizobacter sp. | reverse complement strand
GGCCTGTGGACTCTAGTCCACTCGCGCCTGCTCTCCTTCGGCATGATCCTCGGCATCGGCTTCCTGCTCATCGTCACCCTGATTGCCAGCGCCGCCGTCGCTGCGCTCGGCCGTTGGTGGTCGCCGTTCTTCGGTGGCTGGGCGGTGCTCGCCGAGGGCGTGAACTTCGTCGTCAGCTTCACCCTGGTGACGACGACCTTCGCGCTCATCTACAAGGTCATGCCGCGCGTGCGCGTGCAGTGGCGCGACGTCTGGATCGGCGCCGCGGTCACGGCACTGCTGTTCACCATCGGCAAGTTCCTGATCGGCCTGTACATCGGCACCAGCAGCTTCGCCTCGGCCTTCGGTGCCGCCGGCTCGCTCGCCGTGCTGCTCATCTGGATGTACTACTCGGCGCAGATCTTCCTGCTCGGGGCAGAGTTCACGTGGGTCTACGCGCATGTGTACGGCTCGCGGCGCGACGCCCCCGTGCCACCCAAAGCGCCGGAGGTGCCGACGCGCTCGGCGGCCACGCCCGACGACGACGACGCCAACCCGGTGGTGCGCTCGCGTGCCGCGATCGGGGCCGCGGTGGCGAAGCTGAAGCGCTGAAGATGGCCGCGCTGCCGGCAAACAATAAGAAAACGCGCGGCTACAGGTCGAGCAGCTTCAGCCGCTGCACCTTGCCCGACGGCCCGCGCGGCAGGCCGGGCACGAAGCGCAGCACCTTCGGCGTCTTGTAGCGGCCGAGACGCTCGGTGCAGAAGGCGAGCAGCTCTTCGACGCTGCAGGCCACGCCTTCGCGCAGCACGATGCAGGCCATGATCTCCTGGCCGTAGTGCACGTCGGCGATGCCGACGGCGGCGGCTTCGAGCACGGCGGGGTGGGCGAGCAAGACCTCGTCGATCTCGCGCGGCGCGATGTTCTCGCCGCCTTTGATGATGAGCTCCTTGATGCGGCCGGTGACGAAGAAGAAGCCGTCGGCGTCGCGGTGGCCGAGGTCGCCGGTGCGCAGCCAGCCGTCGGCCGTGAAGGCCTCGCGCGTCGCCGCGTCGTTCTTGTAGTAGCCGCTCATGACGTGCGGCCCGCGGATCGCCAGCTCGCCGGTGACGCCGTCGGCCACCGGTTGCAGCGCCGCATCGACGATGCGCGCTTCGCCGCCCGAGGCTCGGCCCACCGAGCCGACCTTGCGCGACGCCGCCTCGATCGGATTCGAAAACGAAGGCGCCACGGTTTCCGTCAGGCCCATGGTCTCGACGATGCCGATGCCGAACTTCGCCTCGAAGGCGAGGTGGTGTTCGGGCGGCAGCGCCGAAGACGCCGATCGACAGAAGCGGATGCCGGCCAGCGAGGCACGGGGCGGCGCCTCGCCTTCGAGCAGGAATGAGACGATCGTCGGCACGACGTTGAGCCACGTGCAGCGGCTCTCGGCGGCCTGGCGCCAGAACTGTGCCGCCGAGAACTTCGGCGCCATCGCCAGGCTGCCGGCGGCCACGAGGGGCGCCAGCATCGTCACCGCGAAAGCGTTGATGTGATACAGCGGCAGCACGGCGAGCACGCGGTCTGCGTGCGTGAGCCGGTGCTCGGCGCTGATGGCCGCGGCGTTGGCCGCGAGCGCCGCCTGCGAGAGCATCACGCCCTTGGGCACACCGGTGGTGCCGGAGGTGTACATGAGCAGGGCCGTCGATGCCGGATCGGGTGCGCGTGTCGGCACGCTCTCCGGTGCGCCCGCGAACGCCGACGCATTGCTGCCCGCGACCACCGCGACCGCGACCGCGCGCCCGATGCCTCCGATCAGCGTCCGCACGCGCTCTTGCCACTCCGGCGCCGCGACGACGAGCTTGCCGTCGGCATGGTCCAGCACATAGCGCATGGCCTCGCCCTGCGAGAGCAGGTTGACCGGGTTGACGCAGACGCCGGCATGCATCGCGCCGAGCAACAGGCGCACGGTCTGCAGGCCGTTGGGCATGACCAGCGAGATCGTGTCGCCGGCAACGACACCGTGGCCGCGCAGCCAGGCGCCGACCTGTCGGCAATCGCGCGCCAGTTCGGCGAAGGTGATCGCCTCGGCCGTCTCCGTCGAGACCGCGTAGACGGCTTCGGGATGCGCCTTCGCGGCCCGCTCGACGAGCGCGTGAACGGTCGCGGCCGTCATTGCCGGCCGAACCGCGTGAAGTGCTCCCCGAAAATCTCCGCCTCGGTCGGCACGCGTTCCGGGATCGACCGCGACACGCGCGTGATGTTGAGGTAGTGGCGCAGCGCCATGTTGTCGGAGAAGTTGTTCCTGCCCCAGGTGCCGCAACCCATCGAGAGCGAGAACGGCAGGCCGTTGTCGAAGCTGCCGCCGGTGGCGATGCTGTGCGCCTGGTTGACGATGACGCGCGCCACCTGCAGGTCGAGGCCGAGCTCGAGCGCACGCTCCTCGCGCGCCGTGTGCAGGCCGACCGAATGGCCGGCGCCCTCGAAGGCGTAGATACGCGCCACCTGCGCCGCCGCGGCCGCGAAGTCGGCCACGGTATAGACCGCCAGTACGGGAGACAGCTTCTCGCCCGAGAACGGATGGTCGTGGCCGACGCCGTCTTCCTCGACGAGCAGGATGCGCGGTGCGCGCGCGGCGACGGCGCGCCAGGCGACGCGGCTGGCTTCGTCGCCGGCGGCCTCGGCGGCGCGCCCGGCGATCACCGTCGCGCTCTGGCCGATCACAGCCGGCGAGAGCTTGCCTTCGGGCCACATCAGGCGCGCCAGCTCGGCCTTGCGGGGCGCGTCGAGCATCACCGCGCCGCGTGCCATCAGCGCCGCGAGCAGCGCCTCATGCACCGCAGCAACGACGACGAGGCTGTTCTCCGACGAGCAGCTGGTGGCGTTGTCGAAGGTCTTCGAGCGCACGATGCGGTCGGCGGCGGCCTCGACGTCGGCGGTCTCGTCGACGATGCCGGCGACGTTGCCGGCGCCGACGCCGAACGCCGGCGTGCCGCTGGCGTAGGCGGCGCGCACGTTGGCCTGCGAGCCGGTCGCGACGACGAGGTCGCAGAGCCGCATCAGCTCCGCTGTCGACTGCTTCGTCACAGGCGAGGGCAGCAGCTGGACCAGGCCTTCGGGTGCACCCACCTTGCGCAGCTGCTCGTCGATGAACTCGACCAGCTTGGCGCAGGTGCTCCAGCCCTTCGGCGAAGGCGCCACGATCACTGCGTTCCTCGCCTTCAGCGCGTTGATGATTTTGTTGGCCGGCGTCGCCGCCGGGTTGGTCGAGGGCGTGATGGCGCAGACGACGCCGACCGGCCGCGCGATCTCGACGATGCCGGTCAAGGCGTTTTCCGAGATCACGCCCACCGACTTGGCGCCGCGCAGGTCGCGCAGCAGGCCGAATGTCTTGCGGTGGTTCTTGCGCTCCTTGTCGTCGACGTTGCCGATGCCGGTGGCCGCCACGGCCAGCTCGGCGAGGGCGCGGTTGCGGGCCGGCTCGCAGATGGCCCAGCCGGCGGCGGCGACGGCGGCGTCGACCTGCGCCTGCGTCCACGTCTCGTAGACGCGCTGGGCGGCGCGCGCCCGCGCGACGAGGATTGCGACTTCGCTTGATGCGGTGGCGGCGATGCCGTGGGATGCTGGGGTGCTCATGCCGTCACTCCAGCTTGATGCCGGCGTCCTTGGCGAGCCGGGCCCAGCGCACGAGCTCGTTGCCGACGATCTTGCCGAGCGCTTCCGGTGTGCCGCCCACGCCTTCGCTGCCCTGTGCCAGCAGCTTGTCCTTGATGTCGGCCTGGTGCACGACTGCGTTGAGGGCACGGTTGAGCTTGTCGACGATCGCCTTCGGTGTCTTCGCTGGCACGAACATCGCGTACCAGGAATCGACCTCGAAGTCGGCGACGCCGGCCTCCTGCATCGTCGGCACGTCGGGGAAGGCGGCACTGCGCTTGGCCGTCGAGACCGCAAGCGCCTTCAGCTTGCCGGTCTTGACGAACTGCGCCGCGGCCGGAATGGAGACCCAGAGCAACGGCACCTGGCCGCCCATCACGTCGGTCACGGCGGGGGCGCCGCCGCGGTACGGCACGTGCACCAGCTGGGTCCCGGTGCGCAGCTTGTAGAGTTCGCCGGCGAGGTGGCCGGGCGAGCCGTTGCCGACCGATGCGAACGAAAGCGTGCCCGGCTTGGCCTTGGCGAGCGCCGTCAGTTCGGCGATGGTGTTGGCCGGGAACTGCAGGTTGGCGACCAGGATCTGCGGCAGCGAGGCGACGGTGCCGATCGGCGCGAAGTCCTTCGCCGTGTCGAACGGCAGCTTCGGATAGATGGCCGGGTTGATGGTGTGCGAGCTGAGCGTGAAGAGCACGGTGTAGCCATCGGGCGCGGCCTTGGCGACCACGTCGGTGCCGAGCGAGCCGGCGGCGCCGCCACGGTTCTCGATCACGATCGGCTGCCCCAGCGCCTGCCCGAACTTCTCCTGCACGATGCGCGCGATCACGTCGGTGCCGCCCCCGGGCGGATAGGGCACGACGAAGTGGATCGGCTTGTCGGGATACGCGGCCTGAGCCTGAGCAGCGCTCGGCAATGCGCAAAAAACGAACGTTGTGGCGGCGAGGCCCAGAGCGACGCGGCGGCGGGAGATCGGATTCATCGGTGTTCCTGGCGGGCACCCGACCATCGGGCAGATGCGAATGTAGTGCGGCGAGCCGGCGATTTCGATCGGTGCTTGCGCTGTGGTCGAGTCGCGACCACAAAGGGCCACGCCTGAAGTCGCGCCAGCGCCGATCGCGAAGAAAGCCGCGATTCGCGGCCTTCATCCGCGGCTGCGCGGCCGTGCCTTGAGGAACACTCGGGGGGCGCCCGATCCATGGGCCGACGAAGACAGAGCCGAGAACCGCCGACATGATCCAAGCCTACGTACCGGCCTTCACGCTCGCCCCGACCGTCAAGGTCGTGGAAGCGCCGCAGCAGACCGGGCCGCGCACCCCCAACTTCATCAACGACATCGCCGCCGGCCGGGTCGAGCTGCCGACGATCCCGAGCGTCGTGCAGCGGCTGCTGGTGGCGGTGCGCGACCCCGACGTCGACGCCCGCAAGGTCGTCGAGTCGCTGTCGCAGGACCCGGTGCTGAGCGCCAAGGTGCTGCGCCTCGCGAACTCCTCGTTCTTCGGCGGCCAGCGCTCGATGGCCTCGATCGACGCGGCCGTGGCGCTGATCGGCATGGAGGCGCTCGGCCGGCTCATCGTCGCCTGCGGCGTCTCGGCGTCGCTCAAGAACATCCCCGGCATCGACATGCGCACCTTCTGGCGCGACTCGCTGGTCACCGCCACCGCCGCCCACAAGCTGGCACCGCGGCTCGGCGCCGATGCCGAGGAGGCCTATCTCTGCGGCCTGCTGCACGCGGCCGGCCACCTCATCCTGTGCCAGACCTACCCCGAGATCGCCGAGCTCATGTTCGCCGGCTTCGCGGTGGTGCGCGGCACCGAGCTCGCCGCCATCGAGCTCGACTCCTTCGGCATCGACCACCCGACCGTCGGCGCGCTCTGGATCGAGACGCTTGGCTTTCCGCAGCCGGTGGCCGACGCCATCGGCAAGGCGCTGAAGGCCGAGGCCGCCACCGACCAGCCGCTCGGTCTGACGCTGCGCGCCGGCGCCGGCCTGGCGATGGCCGCGGCACGCAAGGATCCGACCGAGCTCGCACTGGCCGCGCTAGGGTCCAAGGTGCAGGCCCGGTTCAGTGGCGCCGACGGCCAGCCCGACGCTGCCTTCGCCAGGCTCTACGACGCGCTCCAGGAGACCGAGCCGGCGTTCTGAGCGGCGGACCGATCGGCAGCCCGCGCCGCACCGCACGGGCCGGCCCGGCTCCGCACTGACCCGCTCCCCTTCCGCGGTTCAGCGTGATAGGTTCCGGCCTCCAAAAGGGGAGGCCATGACGAATCTGCTCGGAGCCCTGGGCTTCAAGACCAACGTGCCGGGTGCGAGGCCGCTCGGTGCGATGCCGCCGCCGCCCGCGACCGGCGTCGTCGACGCTGCCGCCGTCGGCAACGGCGCCGCCGCCGTCGTGGCGCTGGGCGCGAGCGCGGCGACCGGCATCGGCGCCGCGGTGGGCGCCGCCGTCGGCAGCGCCGTCCTGGCCGCGCAGCTGCTCGCCCTCGACGGCTTGCTCGCCTCGGCCAAGGCCGACATCGCCGCCCTCGTGACCGACAAGCTCAAGGTGACATTGACGAAGGAGGTCGAGGCGCTGGCCGCCGCGCGCGTCAAGATCGCAGCGCTCGCGGCTACGGCCGCGGCCGTCGTGATCGTGCCGGCGCTGGCCAAGGCCAAGGCGCTGCAGGCACGATGCGCCGAGCTGCGCCTTGGCGAGCCCGCGGCGCTGGTACAGCTCAACACCTGGGCGACGGCTTCGGTCAACACGCTGGGCACGCTCATCGCGGCCCAGCCGGCGCAAGCGAAAACGATCATGGCGCCGCAGCTCGAAGCTTTGAAGAAGAAGCTGCCCAACCTGCGCTGGCAACTGGAGAAAGGCGACTTCAAGGCCTGTGAGACGCTCGCCAGCGAGATCTTCTTCGCGTCCGCCAACGTCACCAAGGCGGTGAACAGCTTCGCGGCCGACTTCCCGGCCTACAAGGTCGAGCGCGACAAGGCCGAGAAGGCGATCAAGCTGCTGCGCTCGCACAGCCAGGTGGCGCAGATCCAGGCCGAGTTGCAGTCGCTCGAAACCCGGCTCGTCGATGCCGACGGCGTTGCCAGCAAGGTCGACCTCAAGGGCTGGGAGAAGGCCACCGGCGCCGTCAGGCCGATCCCCGAGCTGGCCGCGCGCGTCAAGAAGATGGCCGACGAGCTGGCCAAGGTGGCTGTCAAGCTGCCCGCCCTGACCAAGCAGTTCAAGGACGCAGGCGCCGACGCCGGCGCCGCTGCCAACATGGCGCGCTACGCGACCAAGATGCTGGTCGAGGAGAAGTGCACCGAAGTCGAGGCCATCAAGATGGCCAAGGACGCCGCCGGCTTCGTCAAGGCCGGCCTCGACGAGACCGATGCGCTGATGTCGTCGCGCGTCAAGAAGTCGCTGCTCGCCAGCGGCACGCCAGAAGCGGTGGCACAGGAGATCGGCAAGAACCTGCGTGCCGGCGGCACCGCGACCGCAGACGACGCCAAGGCCGTCGCCGACGGCATGAAGAAGTTTCCCAAGAAGGTGCTCGAAGACCTCAACAAGGCCGGCATTCAGACCGAGTGCTGCCGCGGCCCGGTGACCGAAGTGATGCCGGAGCTGGCCGGCGTGCTGCCGCGCGGCTGGCCGCCCGGCTCGACCTGGGACAACGTGCCGGGCGTGTACAGCGGCAGCGTCAAGAAGGTCGTCGTCGGCACCATGGACAAGGGTGGCAAGCGACACGTGCCCGGACCGGGCGAAGGTCCGATCCCGCATGGCACGCCCAACCTCATCGGCCACGAAGGTGGCCATGCCTTCGACGCCGCCGACGGCCCGCTGAAGAGCAAGAACGCCAAGTTCCTCAAGGCGCGCGACGAAGACATCGCCACCGGCACGCCGGGCGGCATGTACGGCCACCGCGACGACTACTTCCTCACCGTCGCCGAGGGCGGCGCCAACGACGCCGGCGCCATCTCCGAGACCTTTGCCGAGAGCTTCGCGATGCACCTCGGCAGCGGCGCCAAGTGGCCGAAGCTCGAGGCCTTCTGGGCCAGCGACCCCTTCAGCGCCTAGCGCACCCGACACCGGAGAACCACATGGCCGACCCCACCGCCGCCCCCGAACTTCGCCCACCCGAAAGGCCGCCTGCCGACAACGTCGGCAGCGCCTACATGGACCCGGCCGGCGTCCTCGAGATGCGGCTGCGCACCGAGACCGCCGACGGCACCATCGGCGAGGCCTATCTCGTCATCCCGCCCGAAGATCCGCGCTACGCGGCGATGGTCAGGCACCTCGACGGCATCGCGCCGGGCGAGGGCCGCACGATCAAGCCGTTTCCCGCCGAAGAGGCCTGAAGCGGCGCTGCGTCGCGAGGTCTCTGGCGCCGCGCTCTAGCACCGCGCTCTACCGCCGCACTCTCCCGGCGACGAGGTCGACGATTTCGCGGAAGACCCGGTTGCCCGGGGCGCCGCCGAGGTCGAGGACATGGCTGCGTGAATAGGCAGCGCTGAGGTCGAGGCCGACGCCGACGCCGACGATCTCGACGAGGCCCGTGCGCTCGTGCCGGCGCACCACCGAGCGCAGGTGCCGATCCAGCAGCAGAGCGTCGTTGGCCAGGCGCGTCGCCGTGTCCATCGGCGCGCCGTCGGAGATCACGAGCAGCAGCTTTCTGGCCTCGTCGCGACCGGCGAGGCGGGCGCAGGCCCAGTCGACGGCCTCGCCGTCGATGCCTTCGCGGAACAGCTCGCCGCGCAGCAGTGCGGCAATGCCGGCGCGGCCGCGGCGCCACGGCGTGTCGGCGGCCTTGAAGACGATGTGTTGACGCTCGTTGAGGCGGCCCGGCGCTGTTGGCCGGCCGGCGCGCAGCCAGTCGCGCCGAGCGCGTCCGCCGTTCCATGCCGCCGTCGTGAAGCCGAGCAGCTCGGCCGCCGCGCCGGCTTCTTCGAGGGCGCGCATCAAGGTGTCTGCGATCACCGCGACCGCCTCGGCGTGCTCCTTCATCGAGCCCGAGCAATCGACCAGGACGGCGACGACGCAGTCGGCGCGTGGTTCGATGCGCTCCTGCCGGAACAGCCGCCGCTCGCCCGGCGAGGCAACGAGGGCGGCGAGGCGGCGGCCGTCGACGAGGCCTTCTTCGCGGCCGCCGTCCCAGCCGTCGCGCATCGGCCGGTCGAAGAGCGCGTGCAGCTCGCGCACCAGCCGCGAGCGGTTGATGCCGCGGGCGGCGACGAGCGTGTCGAGCCGTTCGCGCATCGCCGCCAACACCGTAGCGCGGACGAGCGCGGTGGCGGCGTCTTCGCGGTCGTAGGCCGTGGTGAAGACGCGGTAGTCGGCGCCTTCGCCGTCGACGCTGCGGCGGCGGCTCGAAACCGCGGTGGCGAAGCGCTCGCTGGTGGCGCCGTCGGGCTCGACGAGCATTCCGAACAGGTTGGCCAGCGGCTCGTCGGGGCGCGCC
The DNA here is from genome assembly GCA_043742485.1 of Rhizobacter sp. GTDB lineage: Bacteria > Pseudomonadota > Gammaproteobacteria > Burkholderiales > Burkholderiaceae_C > Schlegelella_A. The sequence continues at coordinate 7,549 of JAYTYH010000598.1, read as the reverse complement.
AGCGGCTTTGCCGCCTGGCCTCGGCCCGCGTCGCGCACGAGTTCGGCGACGACGCGTGCGATGGCCAGCGCGTGAACTGAATACGCGGCCTGGTCGGCACGTTCGCGACGCAAGCCGACGAGGGCGTGGCCGATGCGCGGAGCGAGGCCGGCGCGGGTCGACTCGAGCAGGTCTTCGAGGTCTTCCTGCATCGCGTCGCCGGTGACGCGGGCGCGGCAGACCTGGGCCACGGTGAAGAGCAGAAGGCCCACCGCGCCCTCGGTGTGGCCGGCCTCGTGGAAGTGGCGCGACCAGGCAGCATGGCGATCGGCGAGGTTGCGGCGCGCGCCCGGCAGCGATGGCGGCACCAGCGACTCGACCCGGAACTGCTCGAGCCAGTCGAACAGGAAGCGCTCGGTGGCATCGCCTGCCGCTGCCGGTGCGAGCGACGCGTGCAGGGCTGCGTCGGAGAGGCGCAGGCGCAGCGCCAGGCCGTCGGCGGCGCCGCGGAAGGAAGCCGCGTCGTCGTGCTCGAGGGAAGGGTGCAGGTGCGGTGCGAACAGCGGCAGGGCGTGGACGCCGCGATGCAGGCGGTGGCCGCGAAAGTGCAGGTCGCGCTCGTCGGCAAGGGCCCGGATCGAGGCCGCGCTCAGCTCCTCGACCTTCTGCTGCAGGCGCGCCGCGGCCTGCGCCTCGTTCATGTCGGCTCGGTCACCGCAGCTCGCTCAGGGCGCCAGCTCGCGGTCGAAGCAGCGCTGGAAATACTCGGCCACGATGCTTCGCTCGGCGTCGTCGCACTTGTTGACGAAAGAGAGCCGGAAAGCGGTGCCGAGGTCGCCGAAGATCTCGAGGTTCTCGGCCCAGGTGATCACCGTGCGCGGCGACATCAGCGTCGACAGATCGCCGGCCGCGAAGCCGCTGCGCGTGAGTGCGGCAACGGCGACCATCTGCGCCACCAGCGCGCGGCCGGCTTCATCGGCGAGCGAAGGCACGCGCGCCTGCACGATCGCGATCTCTTCCGCGGCCGGCAGGTAGTTGAGCGCGGCAACAACGTTCCAGCGGTCGATCTGGGCGTGGTTGAGGCGCTGGGCGCCGTGATAGAGGCCGTTGAGGTTGCCGAGGCCGACCGTGTTGGCGGTGGCGAAGAGGCGGAACAACGGGTGCGGCACGAGCACGCGGTTCTGGTCCATCAGCGTGAAGCGGCCGTTCTGCTCGAGCACGCGCTGGATCACGAACATCACGTCGGGCCGGCCGGCGTCGTACTCGTCGAAGACCAGCGCCATCGGCCGCTGCAAGGCCCACGGCAGGATGCCTTCCTGGAACTCGGTGACCTGCTTGCCTTCGCGCAGCACCACCGCGTCCTTGCCGACCAGGTCGAGGCGGCTGATGTGGCCGTCGAGGTTGACGCGCACGCACGGCCAGTTCAGGCGCGCCGCGACCTGCTCGACGTGGGTCGACTTGCCGGTGCCGTGCAGGCCCTGCACGAGCACGCGCCGGTTGCGGGCGAAGCCGGCAAGGAGGGCGAGGGTGACGTCGTGGTTGAAGCGGTAGGCGGTGTCGACCTCGGGGACGTGCTCGCTGCGCTCGGCGAACGCCGGCACGCGCAGGTCGCTGTCGATGCCGAACAGCTCGCGCGCCGAGATTTCGTGCATTGGCGGAGCAGCGGTCGGCAAGGTCGTGCCGATGGTGGCGGCGCTCATGCGCTGGCGGCGCTGCGCGATGCCGCGTCGGCGTCGATGACGGCGTCGATGTTGGACAAGGCCTGCGCTGCCCGCTGCAGCGCCGGCAGCAGCTGCTTCGCCTTCGCCCGCGGCACGCGCACGATCGGCGCCTGCACTGCGACGCAGAGGTTGGAGCGGCCACCGCCTTCGGCCGGCACCAGCACGGCGAGGCAGAGCAGGCCGGGCAGGAACTCCTCGTCGTCGATCGCGAAGCCATTTCGCTGGACGCGCCTGATCTCGCGCTCGAGCTTGTCGAGATCGACGGTGCTGTTCGGCGTGCAGCGCTCCAGCGGCGCCGCGCCGAGCAGGCGGCGCCGCTGCTCGGGCGTCATCTGGGCCAGGAAGACCTTGCCGCTCGCCGAGCAGTGCACCGGCACGCGCGAGCCGGGGTGCAGATAGAAGCGGAGCGGCGCCGCTGTCTCGACGCGGTCGAGGTAGACGACCTCGTTGCCCGAGAGCGCGGTGAGGTTGCAGCTCTCGCCAATCTCGAGCACGAGCTGGCGCAGCACGGCGTGGCGGGCGCCGTGGTGGCCGTCGTTGAGCAGGAGGTTCTCGGCGAGGCGCCGCAGCCGCGTGCCGGTGCCGTAGTGGCGGCCGTCGCTCTCGCGCCGCAACAACCCGGCGCCTTCGAGCTGCTGCAGCATGCGGTGCAGCGTCGGCTTCGGCAGCCCGGTCTCGAGGGCGAGCTCCTGCAGCGAGAAGGCGCGGTCGGTGGAAGCCACCACCTCGAGCAGCGTGAAGAGCCGCAGCGCCGGCGTGTCGCCGGCAGCATCGGCGGCGCTTGCGGGAGTTTCCTTCGGCACGATTCTCATGGCGTGGCATCATATCGACGTTCCGAAACCTGGAACGTCCCGTTCCGTTTTTTCGACAAGGCCCGCCATGAACCGAGATCCGATACCAGCCGCCGCAGCGACCCGACCAACCGTCGAGGGCGTGCAGAAGATGACGCCTTCCGAGGCATTCGTCGAGACCATGGTCGCCAACGGCGTGACCGACATCTTCGGCATCATGGGGTCGGCCTTCATGGACGCGATGGACATCTTCGCGCCCGCCGGCATCCGCCTCGTCGCGGTCGTGCACGAGCAGGGCGCGGGCCACATGGCCGACGGCTATGCGCGCGTGAGCGGCCGGCACGGCGTCGTCATCGGCCAGAACGGGCCGGGCATCAGCAATTGCGTGACGGCGATCGCGGCCGCGTATTGGGCCCACAGCCCGGTGGTGATGATCACGCCCGAGACCGGCACCATGGGCATGGGCCTCGGCGGCTTCCAGGAAGCCAACCAGCTGCCGATGTTCCAGGAGTTCACGCGCTACCAGGGCCACGTCAACAACCCCAAGCGCATGGCCGAGTACACGGCGCGCTGCTTTGACCGCGCCATGTCCGAGATGGGCCCGACCCAGCTCAACATCCCGCGCGACTACTTCTACGGCGAGATCACGGTCGAGATCCCGAAGCCGATGCGTGTCGAGCGCGGCGCCGGCGGCGAGAAGAGCCTTGACGACGCGGCGACGCTGCTCGCCTCGGCAAAGTTCCCGGTCATCCTCGCCGGCGGTGGCGTCGTGATGGGCGACGCGGTCGAGGAATGCAAGGCGCTGGCCGAGCGGCTCGGCGCCCCGGTCGTCAACGGCTATCTGCGCAACGATTCCTTCCCGGCCAGCCACCCGCTCTGGGCCGGCCCGCTCGGCTACCAGGGCAGCAAGGCGGCGATGAAGCTGATCGCGCAGGCCGACGTGGTCGTGGCACTCGGCTCGCGCATGGGCCCGTTCGGCACGCTGCCGCAGCACGGCCTGGACTACTGGCCGAAGGACGCCAAGATCATCCAGATCGAGGCCGACCACACCAACCTCGGTCTCGTCAAGAAGATCACCGTCGGCATCGCCGGCGACGCCAAGGCAGCCGCCGTGGCGCTGACCAAGCGCCTCGAAGGCAAGACGCTGGCGTGCGACGCCACCAAGGCCGAGCGCGCCAAGACCATCGCTGCCGAAAAAGCGGCGTGGGAAAAAGAGCTCGACGGCTGGACCCATGAGAAAGACGCCTACAGCCTCGACATGATCGAGGAGCAGAAGCAGGAGTCGGGCAACTGGCTGCACCCGCGCCAGGTGCTGCGCGAGCTCGAGAAGGCGATGCCGGCGCACGTGATGGTCTCGACCGACATCGGCAACATCAACTCGGTCGCCAACAGCTACCTGCGCTTCGAGGAGCCGCGCTCCTTCTTCGCACCGATGAGCTTCGGCAACTGCGGCTACGCGCTGCCGACCATGATCGGCGCCAAGGCGGCGGCGATGCACCGCCCGGCCGTGGCCTATGCCGGCGACGGCGCCTGGGGCATGAGCATGAGCGAGATCATGACCTGCGTGCGCCACGACATCCCGGTCACCGCCGTCGTCTTCCACAACCGCCAGTGGGGTGCCGAGAAGAAGAACCAGGTCGACTTCTACAACCGCCGCTTCGTCGCTGGTGAGCTCGAGAGCGAGAGCTTCGCGGGCATCGCCAGAGCGATGGGTGCCGAGGGCGTGGTCGTCGACAAGCTCGAAGACGTCGGCCCGGCGCTGAAGAGCGCGATCGAGGCGCAGATGCAGCACGGCAAGACGACGGTGATCGAGATCATGTGCACGCGCGAACTCGGCGACCCGTTCCGGCGCGATGCGCTCAGCAAGCCGGTGCGCTTTCTCGACAAGTACAAGGACTACGTCTGACGCATTCCGAAGGCGCCAGTTCGGCAGCGGCCTTCCCGCGCCTTGAGGCGCTCGTCGCCCGGGCGCGCGCCGAGGCGAAGGCGGACGCGGTCGCGATCGGCGTCGTCCACCCGGGCGACGCCGTCGCGATGCGGGCGGCCGTGCGCATCGGCGCCGAAGGCATCGCCCGGCCGGTCCTCATCGGCGAGGCCGGCGTGATCGCCCGCGCCGCCGACGCGGCCGGCGTCGACGCGTCCGCGTTCGAGATCGTGGCCAGCGAAGGCGCCGATCCGCGCGCCGCGGCCCGACGGGCCGTCGAGCTCGCCCGCGCTGGCGCTGTCGGAGCGCTCATGAAAGGCTCGCTGCACACCGACGAGCTCATGTCGGCGGTGATCCACAAGAGCCACGGCCTGCGTGGCACCACCCGCATCAGCCACGCCTTCGTCTTCGATCTGCCGCGCTACCCGAAGCTGCTCGCGCTCGCCGACTGCGTCGTCAACATCGCGCCGCACGTGCCGGCCAAGCGCGACATCCTCACCAACGCCATCGCACTGCTGCGCACGCTCGGCATCGCCGCGCCGAAGGTCGGCATCGTCGCCGCGGTGGAAACTGTCAACCCGGCGATCCAGGCCACGCTCGATGCCGAAGCCCTGGTGGCGATGGCGAAGAGCGGCGAATGGGGCAGCGCCATCGTCGAAGGCCCGCTCGGCCTGGACAACGCCGTCTCGGCCGAAGCGGCGCGAACCAAGGGCATGAGCTCGCAGGTGGCCGGCGACGCCGACCTCCTTCTCGTGCCCGACCTCAACGCCGGCAACATGCTCTACAAGAGCTTCATCTACATCGGCGGCGGCGAATGCGCGGGGCTGGTGCTTGGCGCCACGGTGCCGATCGTGCTGACGTCGCGGGCCGATTCGCTGCTGGCGCGGGTGGCGTCGGTGGCGTTGGCGGGGTTGGTGGCGCGGGCGGCGATGGAGTCCATGTCGAGCCGTTGAGCCGGCCAGCGTCGACGATCGGCTTCAGTGCGGCGCGGCCTTGCTTGGCGGGGCGTGCATGAAGCGCAACCCACCCGCTCTCAAGGTCGAGCGTCCGCTCCCGGCCAGGAGTCGACGATCGCAAGCGACAGCTATAGCGAATTCCCGGTACCGCGAGTCCCTGGACAAGCAGGCCCCGCAGGCGCCCTGCTAAACGATCGAGTTCGAGGCTGCAGGTGGATCTATGCGAACGAATCCGGCTGTGTAGAGGCTCAAGCACTGAACCCTCCTACGGGACCGGCGCTGTTCGGGCAAGAGCGGCTGCTTCCGGTGCCGGGCAGCTTTGCGACATGTCATCTGACTCTGCATTCCCCCCGGTGCAGGGCAGCTCAGTCGAGTTGCAATCCAAGCCTGTCGATGATTGCGGTCCACTTCTGCCTCTCACGCGTCACACGAACCGATGCTTGTGCCGAACTGTTCGGGGCGAATTCCAGCTCGGCGGCCAACATCCGGTCTCGCACGTCCGGCAACTGAAGAATCTTGCCGATCGTCTCGTTGAGCCGCTTGACAATGACGTCGGGCGTGCCTTTCGGTACCAGCAGCATCTCGCCGAACAAAGCTTCATACCCGGGCACGCCGGCCTCAGCGATCGTTGGCACATCGGGAGCGCTCGACATGCGTTTGGTCGCGGTGACGCCCAGCGCATTCAGCTTGCCGCTCTTCACAAGCGGCATGACCACCGTCGTGGCAAGGAAGCCGCAGGGCACCTGGCCCCCCGCTATGTCCTGCGCAGCGGGGCTTGGACCCTTGTACGGGACGTGATTCATTTTCACACCCGTCGCGGCAATGAATAGCTCCGCAGACAGATGCCCAGGCGTGCCCTGGCCGCCGGAGGCGTAGTTCAAATCATGCACTTTCGCGTAGGCGATGAACTCGGCCACCGTCTTCACCGGAACCGCCGGGTTGCACACCAGCGTCTGCGCGGTGTTGGCCAGATAGATGACCGGCCTGAGATCGGCATCGGCTTTGAAGCTGAGATTCTTGTACAGGTGCGCGTTGACGGTTGCGACCGTGTCGATCGTCGCCAGCAAGGTGTAGCCGTCTGCGGGCGCGCGCGACACGAGTTCGGCGGCCAGGTTGCCACCCGCGCCGGCACGATTTTCCGTGACCAGTGGCTGATTCATCGCCTTACTGAAGGGCTCTGCGATGAGGCGGACGATGAAGTCGTTCGGCGCGCCCGGTGGAAACGCGACGATGACGCTCACCGGGCGGTTCGGGTAGTCGGCTGGTTGGGCCATCGACGTGCCGCCAATTGACAGGAGCAATGCGCTCGCTACTCTGAACAGAAGCGATCGACTGAGTTTCATGTTCTTTCTCCTCGAATCAATGGGCGGCGTCACCAGACGCCGATGAGGGTGCCGCTGCGGGACTCTTTGACAGTCCACGCGGCAGCGTCGCGATCGCTGGCGGTGGGGTGAATCCGAAGGCCTCGTAGCCAGTCGAAGAGCGCAGTGGCATGCTCCTCGCGCACCTGCGCCTTCGCCGGGTCGGCGCCCAGATCGTCGAGTTCCGTCGGGTCGTCTTGCAGGTCGAAGAGTTGCGCTGGCAAGCCTTCGAAGTGCACATACTTCCAGCGCGAGCTACGAATCATGAACATCCGGCACCCATTCACGGGGCGCCCCAACGGTTCACGCACGAAACTCCGAAACGAGTAGTCGCCTTCACTGATCACGAACTCGCGCCACGAACCGCTGAAGGGCTGCGAGTGCAGAAGCGGCCTGAGTGAGCGACCTTCCAACTGGTGCGTCGCGGGTGTTCCGCCAAGGCAGTCAACGAAGGTCGGCAACAAGTCGATGGCTTCGACAAGACGATCTTCGACGGCCCCTCGGCGTGAATCGCACTCAGGTGACGCGATGATCAGCGGCACCGTGACGACCGTGTCGTGGAACAGCTCCTTTTCGCCGAGCCAGTGGTCGCCAAGGTAGTCGCCGTGATCGCTGCAGAACACCACGAGCGTATTGCTCCACAGGTCGCGTTCCTCCATGAAGGCAAACAATCGGCCAAGCTGGTTGTCGATTTGTTTGACGAGGCCCATATAGGCGGGCACCACATGTAGGCGCTTAGCTTTGTCAGAGAAGTTGCGGCTGGCCGGTTGCGACTGGAAGCCGCGCAAGACTGGGTGTGCTCGCGCCTGCTCTGCCG